>JAQZAZ010000060.1 GCA_029239355.1 Sphingobacterium sp. | reverse complement strand
CGTCACGCTTACATGATTGTGTTTTCTTAAAGAACTTCTGCGCTTCAACTTCCGTATCCGCTATATTCCGATGGCATTGCGCCCTCTTTATCTTTTTTTGTTTCCCTCCGTTTCCGTTGGGACTGCAAAGGTAGAAATCTTTTTTGAACTTCCAAAAAACTTTTGAAGTTTTTTTTCTTTTTCTTTTTTCGGTTTCCGCGTTTAAAATAAACTGAACAGGATTTTAAATCCTGTCGTACTCACTTAAACCCCGTCCCTCCCTTGCGGAGTGGTGCAAAGATAGGGAGTTTTCTAACAAACTTCCAAGACTTTTGTTTTATTTCCTTTCAATATATCCGTAACTCGCTGTGAACTTGGTGGATTCTTTTTGTAAAACAGCATCCCGGGGGACGCCGGGATGCAAAAATGGACGGTTATACGGGAAAATGCAGGGAAAGACCACAGAAAGGTCGCAGGAACGTGGACAAAGGAACGTGGACGGAGGAACCGGGGAATGCCGCACGGTAGTGGATACCCTGGGCGCAGACGTTATGGAAAAGGTGGACTCATGTGAAAAAAGTGTCCCGGAGCGAAAAGAGGGCAAAAACAAAGATCATATAGGAAAAGGTAACCCGGAGCAAAACAGGGAGGCTAAACATAGCCGCATCCCCAAGGCGCCCTACTAACACGCCGCAACAGGGACAGAAGGCCGGTATGCCCACAGCAGCGAACTTCCCGCAAAGATATACGACCAGAAAAAAAGCCGATGAGCCGCAGCAGGCAGACCGGATCACGGACAGGTATAAAAACCGCAGCCGAAAAAAAGCGCAGACAGTCCAGAAAGACAACCCAAAAAGAAGGGGCACCAAAGTAAGGACCAATCTACTATTTAGTTAGGTTTAGCTCAGGTTTAGTTTAGGTATTAGTTAGGTATTATTTAGGTTTTAGCTAACGAATACCTAACTATACCCTAACCTAATCGTAGACTATTGCTACTTTAATACTGGACTTATCATTAAAAAATACCAAGATTGGTATCCCTAAAGGCAAAAGCATCCCCCTTCAGGGTTGTGTTCGCACCTTCCTGCGACCTCCTCCTGCTTTTCTATACCATTTTACTATCGTTTGGATAGGGAAACCGTAGAGAATCTATAGGAAAATTCCGAACATTGGCGAACAAGGCATGGCCAGAGCGCGATTCAGATACCACAGGTTGCCCAACAGCAGCAAAAGAACTTCAACCCTTTTCGCGAATAGGACAAAATACACTAAACACGCGGGCTCACTATTGGAATCGTTGTTTTTTGGAAAAGCAATAGAAAAAAAATACAAATTAAGCCGTACATTAGTAAAGGATACATGATCATTACCAGGAATATTTAATACCTGCATTAGTTTTGAACGAACTTTTCAAAATATATCAAGTCGATGCGAAAGAAGCACTACGCATCCAAGAGTCGAAAAATGAAATGCACCAACATGATTTCGAAGAATTGATTATTGGCGTCAAGGGACAAGTAGAGCATTTCATCGATTTTAAAACGCAAACATACAGTGCTCCCTTTGTCAGTTTTGTAACGCAGGGTAAAAATCATCGTGTGAAACCGCTTCTCCAAGACAATGAGATCGATTTTTGGGTCATCCGATTTAAAAGCGAATTCATCCCCGAAACCACCTTCCAACTCTATGCGCATTTTCATGAAAATGCAACATTGACTTTTTTCCAACCAACCTGTTTTTCAAGATTAGTCATCCTGTGCCAAATGATCCAACAGGAAACACAACAGTCCTTAGTAGATTATGCGGTTATTAAGCAATTGTTAAGTACAATCTTTATTATGATCGAGTCGGAGCGAAAAAAACAATTTCCGGATACCCAACAACAATTAAAAAACCAAAGTACGACGTTCACCAGCTTTCTATCTATATTAGAAGAGAATTATCGACGACCTGAGGGGGTTAACTATTACGCGGAAAAACTTTTTATGTCTGCACGCAATTTAAACCTGATCTGCCAAAGTATATTACAACAAAGTGTGTCGGAAATCATTGAAACAAGAAAACTGATAGAGGCTAAAAATCTATTGTTAACAACAAATAAGACGATTTCGGAAATAGGCTTCGAATTAGGCTATCAGGAAAAATCTTATTTCACCAACGTTTTTAAAAAGAAAGCCGGAATGACGCCATCTGAATTTAGAAATGAAATACAGAAGTTGATTTCCGAATAATACAACAGATTGACTAAAAAACAATACCCCCTCCCACCCGACTCTACTTAATTTTGTAATAACAATTAACGCTATTAGGAATATTCAAATGCGTAGAAAGGATTTTATAAAAATTATGGCAACATTACCCTTATCAGGCATAGCTAGTCCCGCAAGTTCATTACGTAAATTGTCGACTGAACTTACTGCGACAGATAAATTTCCAGCTCTTTTTTTAGGACATGGAAGCCCCATGAACGCCATTGAAGACAATGAGTTTGTTCAAGGATTCAGAAAAATAGGACAAACATTCGAAAAGCCGAAAGCAATCCTGGTTATCTCGGCGCATTGGGAGACACGTGGAACCTTTGTTACCGCCATGGAGCATCCGGCTACCATTCATGACTTTGGAGGTTTCCCCCAAGCTCTGTTTGACGTACAATATCCTGCACCCGGAAGCCCATCTTTAGCCCAAGAAACACAGCGTATCATCACGAAAACTGAAATTCATCTTGACGATAAATGGGGATTGGACCACGGCTCCTGGTCTGTTGTCAAACATCTATATCCAAATGCTGACGTGCCCATTATTCAGATGAGTATCGACTACACCCAACCAGCTTCCTATCATTATGAAATTGCACAGCAGCTGGCTGAGCTACGGAAAAAAGGTGTATTGATTATCGGAAGCGGCAACATGGTCCACAATCTCCGAATGGTAGCATGGGATAAACTCAACACAACCGGATACGCCTACGAATGGGCCTCCATTGCAAATGATAAAATGAAAAAGTTTATTCAAGATGGCAACCATCGGGCTTTAATTGATTTCAGGCAACAGGGAAAAGAGTTTGACCTAGCAATCCCAACACCGGAACACTATCTTCCTTTAATTTATACACTGGCTTTACAGGAAAAAAATGAAGACTTATTTTTGTTCAATGACAATTCTGTAGCAGGCTCACTCACTATGACTTCATTAAAGATCGGTTAGTCAAAAAATATGATGAAATAAGATTCCACCCCAGACTATTCAACAACTATTTATCAACGGTCTGGGGTTGATTTCTTACGGACGTTTTGATGACAGCAGAGAGATAAGTACATTTGTTTTATAGAACGCATACTATCTTAGTTTAAATCATGGCATCAAAACCTGTTATCGAAATTGAATACTGTCCAAAATGCAATTGGATGTTACGCGCAGCTTATATGTCTCAGGAGATATTGAGCTCATTCACGGAAGATATCCATGGCGTCCTCCTTATTCCAAGTGAAATTGCCGGCCGTTATACCATACGCATAGACAACAACGAAATCTTTGATCGAAAAAGAGCAGGCCGATTTCCCGAAATAAAGGAATTAAAGCAACTGATCCGGGATATTGTCGCCCCTGAAAAATCATTGGGACATTCGGATAAAACTTCTTAAAAATTCGTTTAATTTAGCATAAATCGGATTTTATAAACTTCTTCTTCTTAGCAACTTTGTATAAACTAAATGGACAATCATGACTATTCAACAAGAAGTAGATTTTCAACGTATCGCCAAGGCAATACATTTCTTACAAGAAAATTTCAGAACTCAACCCACACTGGGACAGATCGCTTCTCATGTCTACATGAGTGAAGCTCATTTCCAACGGATGTTTACCTCCTGGGCAGGCACAAGCCCGAAGAAGTTCTTGCAATATATCAGTTTAAATCACGCCAAATCACTATTGAAGGAAAACAATATTGCAGAAACCACTTTTCAGCTGGGCCTTTCGAGTAGCAGCAGATTACACGAACTGTTTATCAATATCGAAGGGATGACACCTGCTGAGTACAAGAATGAAGGTGCTAACCTACTCATTTCATACTATTATTATGAAACACTTTTTGGCCCCATCATCATAGCCTCTACTTCAAAAGGCATCTGTCATATTGCTTATGAGGAAGATAAAGAATCTGCGTTCGAAATCCTTCAAAAGCGCTTCCCAAACGCAAAATATACACTGCAGCAGGATGTAATGCATGAAAATGCACTAAAAGCATTAAATCCACAGAACAATGATATCGGTCAGGTGAAATTGCATCTCAAAGGAACAGAATTTCAGTTGAAGGTATGGGAAGCACTGTTAAAAATTCCCATGGGTAATTTAAGCACTTATGGTTCGATTGCTTCTCAAATCGGAAACCCCAAGGCTTCACGTGCGGTAGGCACAGCCATTGGCAGTAACCCTATTGCCTATCTAATTCCCTGTCACCGGGTCATCCAAAACAGTGGCATATTTGGTGGGTATCGTTGGGATCCGATAAGAAAGACAGCGATCATAGGCTGGGAGAGCCTCCACACGGCAATATAGGGCAACAAAACAGTAAGGATAACATGGAACTTTTCGACAATCTTTTTGATGGAAACAAAAATATACTTCCCTATGACGGGACAGTCAATTATTATGGCAAAATACTAGATCCGCAACAAGCGGATCACTATTTTAACCTGTTGATGAATTCCATCGAATGGGTAAACGATCGTGCGATTATTTTCGGAAACGAAATTATCACTAAACGCAAAGTTGCCTGGTATGGGGATCAGGCTTTTGAATATAGCTATTCCAATACCACCAAAAGAGCTCTCCCTTGGACAAAAGAGCTACTGGAACTAAAAACACTTGCTGAATTAAAAACACAGGAAACTTATAATTCTTGTTTATTGAATCTATATCACAATGGTGATGAAGGGATGGCCTGGCACAGTGACGGAGAAAAAGACCTAAAGAAAAATGGCGCCATTGCTTCTTTAAGTTTTGGAGCCGAAAGAAAGTTTGCATTCAAGCACAAGACGACAAAAGAAAAAGTAGATCTTATTTTGGGAAATGGTAGTCTTCTGGTTATGAAGGATCTTACACAGACGTATTGGTTGCACCGTCTTCCCCCTACAAAAAAGGTATTTATGCCTCGTGTGAATCTGACCTTCAGAACTATTGACAATTTTCAATAACACAGACAATTGATTCGTCAAGCTGATTATTTTCAAATTACCCATCCATATGGGAAAGGATATTCAGCACTGATATCAGCAGCTGCAAAGACATCAGCTTTAAGTTGGGAGCCGACCTAAGCGCATATCAATTTCAATGTCAGACAATGTGCGGCTATAAATTTAATAGGAATTGTGTCAATCTCCTTTATAAGAAGGAGATTGACACAGCTAACGTTGTTATTTTACAGCTGCCCAATCATTGTCTTTGGCTGTATAGTCCATAAAGACACCCCCATCCAACGTAATTTTCTTCACTTTCTTTGAAGATGACCAGCTGACTGTTGCATGTTTTTCATTCTGTTGCCAAATTATAGGTGTTTGATGTTTTGTTTCCAAAGTGCCGTCTGTATAGGTAATCAAGACATCAAATGGAACCGCAAATCCCCCTACGTTTGTGATCGACAAAGTGTTTTTATTATCAGATTGCTTAAAGCTATCCACCTTTAAATCAATGTAATTATTGGTAAAATACCAGTTTTTCCAAAACCAATTTAAATTCTGACCAGCTCCGGCATTGATACTATAAAAGAAATCCCATGGCGTGGGGTGTTTACCATGCCAAAGATCCATATAATGATGTAGTGCTTTTTTGAAAACCGCATCACCTAAATAATCCCTTAACGCGATATACGATAAGGCAGCTTTGATATAGGCATTATTTCCGTAGCCCAAACCATTTAACTGTGAAGTCATGGTAATCAATGGTTGATCCTCTTCTGTAGACGGGTCAAAGATGTATCGTTTCACGCGTGACTCTTTAAAAAGCTCCTTATTCTTTTCAGCTCCGATCTCCGCATTACCAATCCAAAATTCAAGTGCTGTAGCCCAGCCTTCATCCATATAACCATATCGGGTCTCATTGATCCCCATGTAAAAAGGGAAATAGGTATGTGCGATCTCATGATCTGCTGTTTGTCGGGCATCAACAAAATTGTCGGGCACACTTGAATCATTGATCATCATCGGGTATTCCATATCCGCAAATCCCTGTACTGCTGTCATTGTCGGATAAGGGTAGGTCACACCAGGCCAATTTTTGGAAAACCAGTCGATACAGTATTGCTGCCAGCCGATATACTGTTCAAAATCGGGAGTGCCAGCAACATAACTGGATTGTACACTGACGCGTTTGGTCCCCAGATCCACACTACCAGCATCCCATATATAATTGTCGCTCACACTGAAACAAAAGTCAGGAACATAAGTTGCTTTAAATTTCCACTTATTCCATTCTTGCTGTGCGGTTACCCTGCCCTCCTTCATTTCAGATGCTGTAGCAACATGGATAGGCTCATCACTCTGTTTCGATTGCTCAAAGCGTTCTAAAATAGGCTTCTGCAATACTTCCGCCGCATTCTGAAGCTCTCCTGTGGCCCAGACAACAAAATTCTTAGGAACAGCAATTTCAAACTGATAATCATTGAAACCATTATAGAACTCCTGTCTACCGTTATGCTCCAAAACATCCCAGCCATTATAATCATCATAGACAGATACACGTGGATAGGAATAAGCACAATAGAAAGTAGATGCGTTAAGCATGCCATCGCGATCACTCTCAACTGATAACGGATATTCCCAGCTAATCTCTAAGGTTGCCAACGTTCCGGGAAGAATTTTCTGCCCAAAATCACCGAGTTTGACTGTTCCCCAATCTCCACTATTCACCTCATAAACCTGTCCGTTGAGTTTAAAGGATTTTATCTTTAACCCCGATGTCAAATAGTCGTCCGAAGCATAATTAGCACGTGCAGCATTGGGTTTGTGTACATTGTTCACAAATCGAATCGCCAATTGCTTTAACGTATCGGGGCTATTATTGGTATATAAAATTGTTTCATTCCCACGGACGGCCTTCGCGGCAGGATCCAACTGTACCTTGACATCATATTTCCCAAAGTTTTGCCAGTAGTTTTTACCTGGCACACCGGTTGTGGTCCGCGTGCCTTTTTCAATGGCTTGTTTAATATTCCTGGGTATATAGAGTTCCTGTGCTTGCGCAAAACCCGTTAGCAACAGCAAAGCCAAACTGCAGCGATATATATATTGTCGTATCATATGTCTGAATTAAATAATCAAAACTAAGATAAATTTCCCCTTACTTCCAAGTTTAATTGCGGATTCTGTCTCATCACTGAAAATTGCCCACCGCACGCATTTCCACATTTAAGCATGCAACGATTCAAGCAGATAATTCGCATCCCAACAACTATTGACCAGCCCCAATAAATGTTCAAAATAAAATTGTGTTCATTCCTTTAAAAAACATTTTAATATTTTTGACGTTTAGATCTAAGATAAACCCGAAGGTATGCAGCAATTTTTACGTCATCACTATTTATTCACGCTCTGTCTTTTAATATCGTGCTTTGTACTGATATCCAATACACTCGTGGCTCAATCCAATACTGAGATAGATTCGGCTTTCTTATATAACAAACGGCGCGATTCGATTTTGGCAAGCCAATATGATATATCGGACTTAATCGGCCGCATTATTCACCCCAAACGTAAAAAGGAAAAATCCAGCAAACGTTCTCCGATTACCCTAATGCCAAACATTGCCTATAATCCGACAATTGGTGGACAGATTGGTGTCAAGGCTGTTGCTGGAAAAGTACTGGGTGATCCCAAAACAACCACGATGTCCATCGCGGCAACCTCAGCTTCTATTACGACCAAAAACATCATGGTTTTCTACATTAGCCACAATGTATTTACTCCAAACAATAAGCTGAATTTTCAGGGGGCTTTTGCGTTGGTTAAAATGGTTGCCCTAGACGCAGGTTTGGGTATGACCCCGCAGGGCAAATGGAACAATGAAGAAGAGGAAATACTTGCCAATCCCGAACATAAAAAATATGGTGCCAAATATAACGCCTTTACTTTTAACGAAAAGGTGTATAAAAAGGTTGCTGATGACTTATTTTTAGGGGCCGGAGTAGCATTCGATCTGCGACGGAAAATAACAAGCAGTGGACCAAATGGCAATATTACCCCCAATACAATATATACCGAAAAGCATGGATTTGCTCCAGATAGCTACAACTCCAATGGCCTCCTATTGAATATGCAATATACCACCCGGGATAATCCCAACAGACCTTATAAAGGAATCTATTCGGACATCGGCCTACGATGGAATACAAGCTTACTGGGCAGTAGCAAAAATGCCGTCCAGCTCACAACCGACTTTCGGAAATACTTTAGTTTATCGCAGTCAGATCCAGCACATGTACTTGCTTTTTGGTATTGGGGCTCTTACAAACTTGGTGGCGTTCTCCCCTACTTCGACCTCCCCGGTACAGGAAGAGATGCCGCTGTAAGGACAGGTCGCGGGTATACAATTGGTTATTTCAAGGGACCTTCTTTTGCTTATGCTGAAACAGAATACCGTTTCCCAATTTTAAAAAATCGCTTTTTGAGTGGCGCTGCATTTTTCAACCTCCAAAGTGCAAGTGATGAATTGGGCACAAAACTTTTTGAAAGGTGGCAACCGGGCGGTGGTGCAGGATTACGGGTACTGTTTAACAAAGCCACCCGAACCAACCTCTGCTTGGACTATGCCATAGGAAAATATGGATCCCGTGGATTCTTCCTCGGATTGAACGAAGCATTTTAATTTATCGAAAGCGGCAAGACTTCTTTTCTATAAATTCATTAAATTAGCCGATATTGTGACTTCATCCAGAATCCAAGCGATGAAGTCCCCCATTGAAGATAAATACACATGAATTTACAGACAATTTTTCTATACCTTTTGCTTTTTGGATTTGCCTCCTGTCAGCAGACAACCCAATCTAATCCTCAGGCTATTCCGACAAAAGACAGTATGGTCAATAACCAAAGTCAGCAGGTGAATGAAAGTCCCCAAGCAGTGAAACCTTTGCTCGATACATCCACCTATGCTAATCCGCGATTCAATAAGATGGCTAATCAGCAACGCGAACAGCTGGTCAAATTGGCTGATGAGGGGTTCTTTGAAAAATTACATCTAAAACTGCAAGCAGACCTTGCCGAAGAGCAAAAGAATTATTTCGAGACTCATGCAAATCTCAATATATTGGCGCATACAAAAGGAGATATTTTTGAGAATAAGGGGAACGATCTGGCATATATTGTCTATGATAAAGAAAAATATCAAATTGAAATCCTTCTTTTCGATCAGAAAAACAAACGCTTTAAAACATTGTATCGAGACGTACAAGTATCCAATTTGCTGCGTCAATCCGATTGTTACTATGCCAATGGGACAGTAGATTATAGTATTGGCGCAGAATTGATTTATCAAGAGGATTATATCCGTTCAAGTCAATCAAATTATTTGATTGATGAAAATGCATTTTCGATCAACAATATTTCAACCAATAATATCTTTGCTCTCAAACAGGGATGCTTAAGCAGGGATTTCCCGACAAATGCTATGGCAAATACCCTGTGCATACCGACGAGCTCGGCATATGCGAATTATCAATGCTTGAAATACAATAAAACCAAAGCAGTTTTTGAAATTTACTTTAGCCAAGAATTTGCGGACTAGGCCAACCTAACCATTAACAATGAAAAGAAATTACCTACTTGCCGCAATTTGTCTATGCGGTAAATTACATGCCCAAACGACTGACAGCATCAACAATAGACTTGAACAAGTTGAAATTAAAGCTTATTTTAATAAACAGCCCTTACTACGGCTTACATCATCCGCTGCCGTATTAAGTCAGCAGCGGATTCAATCTCAGCAATCGCCAGCACTTGTCGCTGTCATGAATACGGTACCCGGACTACGCATGGAAGAACGCTCTCCCGGAAGCTATCGCTTGGCATTACGGGGTAGCATGCTCCGTTCTCCGTTCGGTGTCCGTAACGTAAAGATCTATCTGGATGACTTTCCGCTCACAGATGCTGGAGGAAACACCTACCTAAATCTGATTGATCCTTACACCATAGACCAGATCAATATATTGAAAGGACCCGATGGTTCTATTTATGGTGCCAACTCTGGCGGTGTAATTTCACTCTACAGCAAGGGTTTTAATACCCTGACCAAACCCGAAGTCAACTTACAGCTAACGGGGGGGTCCTATGGCTTGTTTCAGCAGCAGCTCAATGCGGTGCTTCCAATCAATCAGACACAGCAATTGGCGATCAATCAAAGCTGGACACGCAGTGACGGTTATCGACAACATTCATCCTTGAACAAGAAGACCATCCAGTTGAACTACAATTGGCAATATGCAAAACATTCTGAGCTCAAATTCACTGGATTCTATACCGACTTGGGATATCAAACTCCCGGAGGTCTTACTGCTGCACAAATGGATAACGATCGCCGGCAATCCCGTCCCAAAGGGGGGCCGAATCCAAGTGCTGCGGAACAGAAAGCGGCAATCTACGATAAAACTTTTTTTGGTGGTGTGAGCAACCAAACGAGTATCAGTTCTAAATTAACCCTCTTTGCCAATGTATTCGGTTCGTCTAACCAGATCAAAAATCCCTTTATCACCAATTATGAAAAAAGGGATGAAAAAAACTTGGGAACACGGCTCTATTTATCCTATGTTGATCAGCTTAGCAAAAACTTAAAGTATGAACTACAATTAGGTTTAGAGGCTCAAAAAGGTTGGTACGATATCGATAATTATGATAATAATCAAGGGCAAGCTGGTAATCCACAAGCTAAAGATAAGCTAGAAAATAGTCAACAGTCATTCTTTGCACGGACACAGCTGGCTTGGTCGGAACGTCTTCAAGTCGAACTGTCCATTGGGCTCAATGAAAATAAAATCGCTTACCAACAGCATTATCCAGTTGCACAAGAGGATAAAGCACATATCAATTTTGGTAATACCTGGATGCCCCGAGCCGCGATCTCCTATTTGGCGACGCCAACACTAGCGGTCCGGGCTTCTATTTCAAAAGGGTTTTCAGCTCCGACAATTGCGGAAGTGCGCTCATCTGACAATATGATCAATAAGGACCTAAGGCCTGAGACTGGCACCAACCATGAATTCGGTGTTCGATGGCACTTATGGAACCGTCGTGTTATATTAGATGCAGCAGCATACACCTATCAAATGGATGATGCCATTATTCGGCAAGTACGCGAAACCGGAGCAGAATATTTTCAGAACGCCGGAAAAATAGATCAGAAAGGAATTGAAGCATCTATACTCGCCTATTTGTTAACACCAAGGCCAGCCGGACTTATCCGTAGTGTACAGATCGGAAGCAATTTCTCGTTAAATAACTATTCTTTCAAAAACTATCAGGTTGGGGATAAAGTTTACAGTGGCAACAAATTAACCGCTGTCCCAAAAACAGTATGGGTAAACACTTTAAATGTTCTTTTCCCCTATCAACTTCGTTTGGATCTACTTTCCAATTTAACCGCTGCCATACCATTGGATGACGCTAATACCGTTTATGCAAAACGTTACCACCTTTTACAAGGCAAAATATCCTGGAGCAAAGCTGTGGGCCATGGACATAAAGTCAGTATTTTTGCTGGTGCCGACAATCTGTTGAACCAAAAATATAGCCTTGGCAATGACATCAATGCTTTCGGTGGTCGGTATTTCAATCCAGCCCCATTGCGAAATTATTATGGCGGCATGAATTTTAATTTTTAATATAACTTCGTATGGATTTCCATCAACATACATTGACAACAATAGATTTCGGCACAGTAAGCCGTTACTCTTATTTTCCTTGGATGGATACCACCTTGGCAAATATCCAAATCAATGTCCTGGAGATGGAATTCAATCAAGCTACCTTTCAAGTGGTCGAAAGCTATACGAATTTTCAGGTGATGGTTATTTACAAATCACCTGTAACTTCGCTTTTCTGCAACTGTGTACAGAAGGGCTTTTGTACTCACCAAAAGGCGGCCTTAACTAAACTATTTGGCCAAGAAAACTGGTTATCTTTTTTCGACCTTAGCAGGTATCGAAATCTACTAAAAAAGGCCGCTATTCAGTATGGTTTAGAAAATGAACCATCGCTGGAAACCTATTTTTCGGCTCAGGTTAAAGATGCTGATCTACAATTCGTCTTAAAAGACAAACACTTGACCTCCATAGATGATTTTGATCTACTGGAACCGAATGCAAGCCCCTCTAAACCTTCAAGCGAACAGCAGCATAGTTTTATCGTACTAACGCGCAATCGCTATTATAAGCAGTTACAGGTATTGTTATGCCAAGCACCTCAGTCAAAATCGGGTGCACCGAAAAATCCCATTTCGGTTATGGAAAGTCAAACACGTATCTGGCAAACTGATTCCATCGAAGAAACCCAGTTTTTTGCAGCGATCAACCAGCTTGCCCAACCTTTACAACAAGCGGATGTCGCTGTTGAACGCAGTTTGCGTGCTATTGTCAAAAATCCGTTAGCCCTGGATTTCTACCTCCACGATTTTGAAAAAGCAGAAAATATAACGGCGACGTCGTTATCTCCGATTCAAATCAGTTTGAACAAGGGAGAGATTAAATTATTAGTCGAGCAAAAGGACGCATTCTATAGTATAAAAGGGGAATTATCCATTCACGATATCGCTTACGACCTACAGGATCTGCGTATTCTTTTTGACCACTTTATCCTGATAAAAAAGCACCTCTACCTTGTCGAAAATAAACTTCATCTCAAGCTGATTCGTCTTTTTGGAAACAAAGGCAATCAACTGCGCATACACCGCAACAAATTTAAAGAGTTTAATGAGCTATTTCTAGAACCCCTTGCCAATTCAGTCGCGTTAAATTTCAAGGATATCCCCAAGGCGAGCAAACCACAATTGAAGGAGAATCTCTACTATCAGGTTATGCAAGCACTCCTTTTCCTGGAAGAATCGGAAGACTTTGTCAACATCATACCTGTCATGCGTTATGGCGATGTTGAAGTTCCTATTTTGAGTAAAAGGAACATTTTTGGAACTGACGCAAAAGGAGCCCAATTTTTGGTGGAACGAAAAAAAGAGGTAGAAACCAAAGTGATCTCACTGCTACTCAAGCAGCATCCCTATTTTCAGGAACAATTGGATGATGATAGTTTTCAGCATCTCTATTTGCACCGCAAGTATTTCCTGGATAAAGATTGGTTTTTGAATGCCTTCGATGAGTGGCATAATCAGGGTATACAGATTATTGGGTTCAATACTTTGAGAGGAAATAAGCTGAGCCGTTTCAAAGGCAAAATACAAATTGAGGTATTAAGTGGACAAAATTGGTTTAATGCCAATATCCAAGTCAAATTTGGTCCTAAAAGTGTTTCGCTGAAGAAACTTGAAAAAGCTGTTCGTAATCGTTCTCAATTTATCAATCTGGATGATGGCACGCTTGGTATTTTACCGGAGGAATGGCTGGAAAAATTTGAGTCTTATTTTAATGCCGCTGAAATCATCGAGGATGAACTTATTCAGATTCCCAAATATAAGTTTAGCGAAATCGACCTGCTCTTTGACAAAAAAGATCTTGATCAGGAAGTATCAGCTGAGGTTAGCTATTTAAAAAATCAGCTTTCCTCTTTAGCAACATGCCCACCAGTAGAATTACCCGATATTTTTGTTGGAGATTTACGTACCTATCAGCAGCAAGGGCTGCAATGGCTCAACTTTTTGGACCAGTTAAATTTCGGAGCCTGCCTGGCTGATGATATGGGGTTGGGGAAAACTGTCCAAATCCTTGCCTTTCTGGCGACTCAAAAAGCAAAGGGTATATCCGCTCCAACACTGTTGGTTCTTCCGACCACACTGATTTTTAATTGGAAGCATGAAATTCAGCAATTCCTCCCATCTTTTAACATGTTGATCCTCGAAGGACCAAACCGAAGCGATATAACGGAGCAGTTTGAAGAACTGGATATTGTCCTTATTTCTTACCATAATCTGTTGACGGACATCAATAGATTAAAAAAATTGACATTCAACTACGTCATTCTCGATGAATCCCAGCACATAAAAAATCCAGATTCACAACGGTACAAAGCTGTAAATCTATTGCGGTCGAGAAACCGTATCATTCTTACAGGAACACCTATTGAGAATAACACAATGGATTTATTTGCACAGCTCTCTTTCACTGTTCCGGGCTTATTGGGGAATAAAAAATATTTTAAAGACGTCTATACAACCCCAATTGATGCTTTTCACGATCGCAAAAGAAAAAGGATACTGAAGGAAAAAATCAAGCCATTTATCCTGCGGAGAACAAAACAGGATGTATTGGATGATCTTCCTGTAAAAAATGAATTGGTACTCTATTGTGAAATGAAAACTGCGCAGCGTCGGATTTACGATCTCTATGAAAAGGAGTTCCGTGAATTTATCTCCGCTAAAGATGGTGATGAAATCAAAAAAAGTCCAATGCATGTTCTTAAAGGATTGACCAAACTACGGCAGATCTGCAACTCCAGTAAATTGCTCCAAAACGAAGATTTAACATCTGCTGAAGATTCAGCGAAGATCGAAATGCTGCTAGAACAGATCCAACATAAAAAAGATCAACATAAAATCATCGTCTTCTCGCAATTTGTCAGCATGTTGCGGCTGATTAAAGAAGCATTGGATAAGAATGGAATACCCTCGCTTACATTGACTGGTCAGTCCAGAAACCGAGGACAGCTGGTCAGCGATTTCCAATCAGATCAACATATCCGTGTTTTTCTCATTAGCCTTAAAGCTGGCGGGACGGGTCTTAATCTCACAGCAGCAGACGTAGTCTATCTGGTCGATCCATGGTGGAATCCAGCCGTTGAACAACAAGCGATTGATCGGATCTATCGTATCGGGCAACAAAAAAATATTACTGCAGTACGCCTGATCAGCCCGAATACGGTTGAGGATAAAATTCAAACACTACAACAGCATAAAAAAGAAATCAGTAGTACTATTCTTGAAGATGGTGGAAGTTTAGATGCTTTTTACCTTGATAAAGATTATTTACTCCATATTTTACGCTAAGGATAGGTTATTGATTGCTGCTATTTAACTCAACCGCCGATCATTTGACAAATTGTTTTCTGTATTTCGAATCAATGATATATTTTATCCCTTTAGTATCCACAAAAACAGGTTTCCCGTCATATCGCTCGTCTGTCTGTTTGTCCAGTGCAACGCGATATAATCCACTCGAACTAGAAGACGAATACTTTATATCTCCTCTATGTCTACCATGCACAACAACGATATTGGAAATCTCAACGGCCTGCCCATCTACTTTATCCATAGTCTCCACTCCTTGGATAATCTTTTTACTTTTATCAACAGCTTCTTGTTCTAAGTTAACAATACTATGCTGTATATTTAATGGAAAAAAAGGGTCTATCCAACGATTCACAATAGGAAAATTTTGCTCCCAATTATTAAGGGAAGTAAGCTGCTGACCATTTACTGTACCCGCAAACACAAAAATTGGCAGTAAAAATAAGCACCGTCTAAAGAATATCAATTCAACTCTAAGCATATCTTTTTTTACTTATTCCTCATTCACTTCCAAATAAAATGCCATATACCTATTCAAGTCATATCTTTAACATTTTTTTAACTATCACAGTAATATTAGTTTGACATTTAACTGTTTTATGTTTAACTTTGTAGTATGGAAAATGAAGTGCACAATCCGGTAAAACCATTAGTGGATAATATCATTGCCTTAAGAACAAGCTTAAAACAATATTATATCCAGAAGATCAAGGAGCAACAATTGGATATCACATATGAGATGTTACAGGTATTGGCTGCCCTCTGGAAAAAAGAACGTATGAATCAACAGGATATCGCCGTTGCTATACAGAAAAACAAAGCTAGCGTCACTCCTCTTCTAGACAATCTTTGCAAACGTGACCTAGTTAAACGTGTAAATGATCCCAATGATCGTCGGAACAATTTGATTGAGCTAACCCTAAAGGGTGACGCGTATAGAGAATTACTCACCCCTGTGCAACAAGACCTTTATAAGGCTATACTCAAAGAAATCACAGAACAAAAAGTCTTGGAGATCACGGAAATTTTGGAAAAATTGACGGTTATTATCGATAAACAGTAACAGAAATAAAAATGAACGTATGAAAAACAATATTTTTTAATACGGGATGAATAGTAAAAATAAGTCATGAATAGTTCAACATTAAGTGAGAAAGAAATTAAGCGAAGAAGAAGAATATGGATAGTCAATATAGCATCAGTCTCAGTTATTGTCATTTCGATTATATGGGGGATTATGGTTTTCTTTCATATCAACGAATCTGTTTATACAGATGATGCCCAAGTAGATGCCCATATTACTCCAATTAATTCGAGAATCAGTGGTTATATTAAAGACATACGCTTTGATGAACACCAAAAAGTACACAAAGGAGACACACTTGTAATCTTAGACGATTCGGAATATCGCATCTTGCTCCAGAATGCAAAAGCGAGCCTAGCCGATGCAAAAGCCAACAAGACAATATCGCAGTCTGGAATCGCCATTGCCAACAATGGTACGACCATCGCTAATGCCAATATTGAGGAGATGAAGGCCCGGCTCGACAATATGGAAACCAATTACAAAAGATACGCAAGTCTAGTCAAAGACGAGGCTGTGACCCGTTATCAATTTGATCAGGTAAAATCGGAATATGAAGCCATGTCTGCAAAATATAAAGCACTCCTTGCGCAACAACAAAATTCCAGACTCAACACCCACGAGTCTGAACAAAAAGTATCCGTTAACGACGCTTCATTGCTAAAGGCCAAATCTGCCATTGACCTAGCCAAATTGAATTTGTCATATACTGTTATTACAGCTCCTTATGATGGTGTATTAGGTAGGAGAAATATCGAAGAGGGGCAACTTGTGCAAAATGGTACACCGTTGGTCAATATCGTACGTGATGAACAAAAATGGGTGACTGCAAACTATACGGAGAGCCAAATGAAAAACATCGTACTTGGAGGAAAAGTCAACATAGAAATTGATGCTTTGCCAGGGAAAACATTTGAGGGCGAAGTGGTCGCAATATCGGAGGCTACAGGATCCAAATATTCTGCTGTTCCCGTTGATAACTCCACCGGAAACTTTGTCAAAGTACAGCAGCGGATTCCTGTCCGCATCAATTTTACAGCGTCCAATTCAAAACGAGATATCGATTTACTCCGCGTGGGTATGAACGCTATTATACGTGTTAAATAAGGCATGAAAGATCGTATTTTTAGGAACTGGTTAAACTCAAAATGGGAGTTATTCTTTTTGTTCCTGCTCAACATTATATATTCCTTCAATAACGGAATCCCATCGTCTGTCAATACCTATGTTGTAAATGGCTATGCAGGTATAAGTGCAGACCTCAGCATGGCAACGTATTCTTATTATGCAGGAATGGTCTGTGCGATACCACTGGTGTTTCGGTTAATTAAGCTTTTTCCAAAAAAAACAATATTGATCGTTTTCACGATCGTCATCTTTTGCTCGAATGCAATTTTGGAACATGCCAGCAATGGTATCAATATCTGTATGGCTACATTTTTTATAGGAAGTGCCAAGATTATCGTGACCATGGCCATTATCGGTGAGATGATTCCTTTTCTAATGCCGCGCGGAGAACGTTATCAACTTTATGCCATCTATTATCCGATGACAATGATTATCCCCGCTATTGCGAATTACATCGCAACTATTTTTGCTGCAAAATTCTATTGGGAAACGGTATTTCTGTTTCAGAATATATTGCTGGGAGTTGGTCTATTGATTTGTATTATCTTCATGAAATCCCCAGTATTTAAAAAAATACCTCTTTATCAGTATGATTGGTTTGGAAGCATATTACTTTGTATTTCGCTGCTGAATTTAGCTTATTTCAGTACTTATGGGCTAACACAAAACTGGTTTCACTCAAGGTTGATTCTTCTTACTGGAATAGCAACAATTTTCTTCTTTGTCCTTTTTGTAAATAGGAGTACGCTAATCAGAAAGTCGCTCATGAACTTCAATGCTTTTTCAACTCGAACCTTGCCCATATCTGTCGGAACGATCTTTTTATTTGGCATTTTCTACAGTTCCACTTCCTTATATACATCCCTATTGGGGATTACACTCGGTACAAACCCTTTGGAAACCGCAAAGGTAAATACCTACGTTATTCCCGGATACCTTATCGGAGCGCTGATTTCTTATGTATATTTTAAGTTGACCAAAAAATGTAAATTCATTTTGGCTTTTTCTGCCATTTGTTATGCACTATCTTCTTTTTTCTTTGCACAGATTGTCGGTCTACAGGTACATACCTCTCTATTTTATCTTCCGATGATCCTAAGAGGAATAGGTGTCATTACATCATACATTGGCATAGGTGTCTATATGGCAGGTAATATTCCAAACAAATATTACTTATCTGGATTGGTCTTTCTGATCTTGACACGTTCTTTCTTAATACCCGTTGTGTGGTCCAATACGATTGCCAATTGGTATTACCAACAACAGGTAATCAAGACAAGCGATCTCGCTAGCATAATAGATAGAACAAATAGCCTGGTTTTGCAATCAGCCAATATCAGTAAATCAGTACAAGCACAAGCCTCTTTGCTTGCCATTCGGGACAGTTATATCGGGTTGTTTATCGTAGGATTGATCTTTGTATTTTTAATTTTGGTTTTTCCTTATCACTCCTCTCCAACCAGACGTATTTTCAACTGGAAAAGAAAAAATGCCACAAAAGAAGCTTTACAGATTCCGGTTGCTTAATCTTAACTGATATAAATCTCTGTAATATATCTAAATACGATACGTTGCGAAATTGCATATTTTTCGAACAAAGAACGTAGGTCATCATATAAATTTTTATTCTCCACTCCTTCTTTTGGAAAATAGGAGGATGATTTCACCCTTCCCAAGAACGATTTCAAATCAAACACTTGTTGGTTAGGCAAGCATACCTTTGTCATTGGTCTATCAGCGAAAAAACTTCGGAGGTCGTCTTCAGTTATATTTTTTTGGCTGACAGATTGATAGCTGGGAATATGATTAAGTAAAAACTGTTCATACTCCTTCTGAAAAGCATCTTCAGGATCCCGTTGATTCCAAACCAATACAATATGACCATTTTTTGTAAGAATGCGATTAAATTCTTTGTAACAGGCAGTTCGATCGAACCAATGAAAAGATTGCCCAGCGAAAATTAGATCCACACAACCTGATTCAATGGACGTGTCTTCAGCGGTGGCATTTAATGCGATTAAATTCCGGTATGTTTTAAAATGATGAACCAAAGATTCACGCATTTGACGATTGGGTTCTACAGCGAAGACATCATTTCCATTTTCTAAAAACAACTGGGTCGATAAACCTGTACCGCTACCGATATCGGCTATTAGCCATTTCTTATTCAAACCTATCCTTTCCTGAAGTATTCGAATAATCTCTTTTGGATAATTGGGTCTAAATTTTTCATAATCCACCACCCTGTCTGTAAATCTTTCAATACTATTTTTGTTCATATTAGATTATATCATAACTAATCTATTATATCCTCATCTCTGAAACTATAATATCCATTGTCTGTAAAAATCAGGTGATCATTCACCCTAATATCCATAATTTTTGAAGCTTCGACAATTTTTCTCGTCAGTATCCTGTCAGCATTGCTGGGTTGTAAAGTCCCGGAAGGATGGTTGTGAATGAGTATGATGGCATTCGCTTTGACTGCAAGGGCATTTCTTAGAATGACCCGAACATCAACCGGCGTAAAATCATTTCCACCACGGCCAATAAGCTGTTGATCCAACAATTTGCATCCTGTGTTCAAATAAAGCGTCCAAAACTCTTCGTGTGGCAAATCCTGTAGGATTGGTTTCATAAAATCATACACTCGTTTACTGCTATTTAGAATTTTCTTTTCGTCTGTTGGAGATTCCTTCTTGCGCCGTGCTAACTCCAATGCTGCAATGATAGCTATCGCCTTAGCTTCTCCAATACCTTTATATCTGCTCAATTCATTGACATCCATCTTTGAGAGTGTATCCAAGCTATTGTTGGCATCCGCCAAAATACGTCGGCATAGTGCCACTGCACTTTCTTCCATAGAACCTGACCCAATCAAAATCGCCAATAACTCTGCATCTGAAAGGGCCCTTCGTCCTTGATGTAATAATTTCTCGCGGGGACGATCCGCCTCGGACCACTCCCGGATAACTAATTTATGTAAATTTGACATTGTAGTTAACTATAATCGGCTCGCTCACATAAATATAGAAAATATTTCGCATTATTTTTCAGCTCATAGCAGTACAAATTACCAATATGGAAAAAATGGAGAATACGAAGTACTTCACATTTCAGTCTGAAACCTTATCTTTGTATTTCATAAAAATTTTTGAAACATGAGTAAAGCGATTATTAAAACAGAAAAAGGCGACATGACTGTGCAATTCTACACAGCTGATGCTCCAAATACAGTAGCAAATTTTATTAAACTTGCTAAATCAGGCTATTATGACGGTTTGGCTTTCCACCGTGTTATTCCTGATTTTGTTATTCAAGGTGGTTGCCCAAATTCACGTGAAGGTGCTGCAGGTGTCCCTGGAACTGGTGGCCCTGGCTATAAAATTGATTGTGAGTTAACTGGTGAAAATCAATACCATGACAGAGGTGTATTGTCAATGGCACACGCTGGTCGCAATACCGGAGGATCTCAATTTTTCATTTGCCACAGCCGTAATAACACAGCTCACTTAGACCGTAATCATACGTGTTTTGGAAAGGTAGTCGAAAATGTTGATGTGGTAGACGATATCAGACAAGGTGACCGCATTTTATCAATTGAAGTAATCGAAGATTAATTCTTGGAGATTTAAAAAAAATTAAAATGAATTTAAGAGCATTAGTATCTGTAACTGGCAAACCAGGATTGTTCAAATTGGTTGGACAAAACAAGGGTGGTTTTATTTTAGAAACCCTTGATCAAGCAAAAATTAAGACAGTAGTAAGTTTGTCTTCGACAAAAATGGCAACATTGGAGGATATCACTATTTATGGTGAAGAAGAAGAGATCCGTCTTTTAGATATATTCGAAACAATTAAAACGAAAGGATTGACTCTACCTGACACGAAATCAGATGGCGCTACCTTGAGAGATTTTTTCCGTGAAGTTGCTCCGGGCCATGATGAATCTCGTGTATATACGTCAGACATCAAAAAAGTGATTACTTGGTATAACATTATCAAGGAATTTCCTTTATTTGAAGAAGAAGCACCGGCACCTTTGGTATAACCTGATATAACCAAAGTAGCTAAAAAAAGGAGTTGATCGTATCAACTCCTTTTTTTTAGCTACTTTATTAAAGCGTAATTTCATAAAAAACCCCGGACTTTGTCTCCGAGGCATATAATTTAAAATTATCTTTAAGTAATTTTCTAACTTTGTCTAGTGTCCTTTCGGCTCAACGTCGACACGCTTGATATCCGCTCCTAATTTACGTAAACGTTCTTCGATATCTTGATATCCACGTTCAATCTGTTCAATATTATGGATTACTGATTTTCCTTTCGCAGATAATGCTGCGATCAATAAGGATACTCCAGCTCGAATATCAGGAGATGTCATTTCGATACCTCGCAAAGAATGGGATTTGTTCATACCGATTACTGTAGCTCGATGAGGATCACACAAAATGATCTGTGCGCCCATATCTATTAATTTATCGACAAAAAACAATCTACTTTCAAACATCTTTTGGTGAATTAACACATTGCCTTTCGCTTGCGTGGCTACGACTAGAATGATACTCAATAGATCTGGTGTAAATCCTGGCCATGGAGCATCCGAGATTGTTAAGATCGATCCATCAATAAAGGTATCAATTTCGTAAGAATCCTGTGCGGGAATAAAAATATCATCCCCTCTCAATTCAAATTGGATACCCAAACGGGAAAATACCGAAGGTATTACGCCCAATTCCTGAAAACAAACATCTTTAATAGTAATTTCTGAACCGGTCATTGCCGCCAATCCTATAAAAGAACCGATCTCAATCATATCGGGCAACATACGATGCGATGTCCCACCAAGACGTTGTACACCCTCAATGGTCAGTAAATTAGATCCAATGCCTGATATCTTAGCCCCCATACGATTCAACATTTTACAGAGTTGCTGCAAATAAGGTTCACAGGCCGCATTGTAAATTGTTGTTGTTCCTTTGGCCAATACAGCAGCCATAACAATATTTGCCGTACCAGTTACGGAAGCTTCGTCCAATAAGATATAGTTACCTTTTAGTTCGGTAGCATCAACATTAAAGAAGTGCGTAGATGCATCATAGACAAATTTAGCCCCCAGTTTTTCGAAACCCAGAAAGTGTGTGTCCAAACGTCTACGTCCAATTTTATCACCTCCCGGTTTTGGAATAGCTGCCTTGCCAAAGCGAGCCAGCAATGGGCCTACAATCATGATCGAACCCCGTAAGCCTCCCCCTTTTTCTCTAAATTCTGAAGATTGAAAATATTCTATATTAATATCTTTCGCTTCGAATACATAAGTATCCTTATCTATACGATCAATTTTAACACCCAATGCGGCCAATAGATCAATTAACTTATTGACATCTTTAATATCCGGAATATTACTGATGGTCATTGGTTCCTCAGTCAGCAAAACTGCCGACAGAATCTGTAAAGCTTCATTTTTTGCTCCCTGTGGAATAATCTCTCCCTTTAACGGTTTTCCACCGATTATTTCAAATGCATTCATTTATATAACTAATATCTTTATTACAACAAAACCCGCTTCACCTTTGGGTTTCCCAATATTACGGAAGACAGTTCGGCGTTTTAAAATCAACAAAAATGTATCGTGAAAAAATTCATGGAACTAGCTGGTTCACACTATCCGATCAGGTCGGATCCGACTGACTGATTGCACAAACTGTTACTGATAAGCAGCTCCATACCATAAATAAAGAAGGCAATTGTAAAGAAATCTATGAATCACTTCGCAATTGCCTGCTTCTTAATTTAAGAAATTAAAGAACTAGCCCCTTTTATTATTATTGTAATTATTTTGAGGTTTTCTATTTCTATTGTTATTATTATTGCTATTGCTATTGCTACCAAAATTATTACGCTTCATGTTGTTATTGTTATTTGACATTCGAGGTTTGCCACTACCTCCGCCTTTTGACTGATAACCAGAAGAGTTACTGTTGTTATTGTTGTTATTGTTATTTCCACTTGAGTTGCCTGATGTAGGACCTTTGACACGGTTCCCTGGAGGCGGAGTTTTAAAATCAAGTTTGGTCAATACCGTACCTTCAGGTAGGGATAATTGATATCCCGACAATTCTTTCAAATCCTGAATAATCAGCTCATCGGATACTGAATCTTTATTCCAAGTGACATAAGCCATTTTCATAAAATTGGCAATACCAATAACCATCTGTTCACGCCTAGGCTCGTCCGTTACCTTCAACGCCTTATCAATCATTTTTTCAACCGTAAATCCATAATGCTTGAATTTGATTGAATGCTGCGGATAGCCTAAGTGTTCAACTTCATGTTTAACGCTTTTGGCTGTGGCGATCGGATATGGCGAGTCAATATCAAGCTTAAAATCAGAGATAATCTGAAGGTGATCCCAAAGTTTATGCTTAAAATCAGAAACGTCTCTTAAATGTGGATTTAACACCCCCATCATGTCAATCACGATTTGAGCATGTTGATTTCTTTCTTCCTTTGTGGGTAAAGTACAGATGTAATCTACCATATTTTGCACATTGCGGCCATATTCTGCAAGGATCAATTTTGGCCTAGTGCTGTTGTAGTC
>JAQZAZ010000059.1 GCA_029239355.1 Sphingobacterium sp. | reverse complement strand
AGTTTTCGTTGAAGAAACAACTGCAGAACAACCTTTAGACTTCTTATATGGTGTAGGTATGATGTTGCCTAAATTTGAAGAAAACATCGCTGACTTAAATGTAGGTGACAAAGCTTCTTTCGAATTGGTACCAGAAGATGCTTACGGTGAAAAAGACGAAAGAGCATTCGCACAATTGCCTGTAGATATGTTCAAAGAAACAGGTTTACCTCCAGTAGGTGAAGTGTTGCCTTTGCAAGACAACCAAGGGAACCAATTCCGTGCTGTTGTTGCAGAAGTAACTCCGGAAATTGTTATCGCAGACTTAAATCACCCAATGGCTGGTAAGACGTTAAATTTCGATATTGAAATTTTAACTGTACGCCCTGCTACGGAAGAAGAATTGTCTCACGGACATTCTCACGGTGTAGACGGTACACAAGGTCACTAAATAGAAGACCAAGATATACACAGAACAGGGCGCCGATTTGGCGTCCTTTTTGTTATCCTATATCCAAAATCCGTAACTTGCTTCTAAAAGCATTCATTATGCCCACATTTGCCGAGACAGTAATCACATTTAACAAACAACTTCACTATCACGGAAATCTTCCTGCTGACTTCAACGTGATTAACCCTTACCTTGACAATCCCGAGACACTGGTGGTGATGGGACAATTCTACAAAAAATACTATCACGACAACCTCAAACGCAAATTTATCATCGGGATCAATCCAAGTAGGCATGGTGCAGGTGTCACTGGTGTTCCTTTTACGGATACAAAACGATTATACAGTGCCTGTGGTATAAAAATGCAATCCGCCCATACCCATGAAATCTCCTCTGTCTTTATGTACGATATGATTGAAGCCTATGGCGGACCAGAGATCTTCTATAAACAGTTTTATATCAATTCCCCATTTCCACTCGCTATTGTCCGGCATAATAAGCCCAACAACTGGATTAATGCAAACTATTATGACGATAAGCAGCTTTTTGAAATGGTGAAGCCATTTATGGTTGAATCCCTAAAACAACATATTTCTATGGGACTGGAAACGGACACAGTCTTTGTTCTGGGAAAGAAAAATGCAACCTTCCTCGCAAAAATTAACAAAGAAGAGAAACTTTTTGGAGAGATGATTATTCTAGATCACCCACGCTATATCCAACAATATAAATCCAAGGACAAACAATTTTATATAGACAATTATATTCGCTTGTTGAGTGGCTTATAAATGTTAATAACTATGTTAATAAACTGTAAATCAACACAAACATTGTTAATAAGTAATTAACCCGAACAATAGAACGGATTCATATTACTTCGACCTGGAGTCCGTGTTTAATGCGTTATTCGAGGATCCTTCGGCTCCCATTCGGCTTTCATTCGACACTTATTCGCCTCTTCTTCGACACTGCGCCCAAGTAATAGCGGTTTGAGAAAGTAATCTTCTCCCCATGTTTCCGACTTTAACTCGGACTCACCACGGACACATGCCGCTCTCACCACAGACTCATCTCGGCTATGGTACGAAGCTGTATCGAAGCAGATAAGAAGCTGCATCGAATGGTCAGCGAAGCAGACGTTTTACACCATACCAAATTCGCAAAGATCCTTGCCTGCGCCATTGATAAAAACATCCAATGTGATTTTCATAATGGGCTTTTACTAGCAATTATAAATTTGATAATTGCTAGTAAAAGCCCATTTTAAATCTATTAAAAATAAACAATTATTTGTTTTTCAGCATTTTAATTCCTTAAATTCAACCTATGGCTATACTAGAAAACGGTAACCTGAAAGGCTTGGTTGGGAACCTTGTCTTTCGAAAATCAAATGAAAAAACTATTGTACAGACTGGCCCAGGACGTAAAACAAAACAAACGAAGGCAACAAAAGCAGCTGCTATAGATTTTGGTCACACGAGTACCGCAGGATCCCGCATAAGACATATAATGGGAGAAGTGCACCTCAAATTGCACGATAGCAATATGCACAATCGCCTGATCAACCAATTAAAAAGAGTTACCCGCCCAAACAGAGCGCGCATTGGCGAAAAGACAATTCGTGGCGGAAAGATTGATCGGCTAGTAAACTTTCAATTCAACGACAAATGCCATATGCACGACTACATGCATTTCGATCCAGAAATAAAATTATTGGATACAAAACAAATCGCCATACAGTTCCCAAAATTTGACATGCAAGACGATATTCATCGCCCAAAACACTGCAACCTCATGAAAATAAATCTGATGATTGTGGTATTCAATTTCGACAAACAGATCTATGTCCGTAGGCACAAACACCAGATTTCTTTAAACTTACATACATCTTCAAGAATTGTTGAATTGGACGAATTACTATTTGATGTGAACGATCAAGATGCTGAGACAGTACTTATTGGAATGAATATCGAATACTATGAAAGATTTCGCGAAGATTATGCCCTGTTAAATAATAAAGAACTGCATCCCGCGGCAATTGTCGGGGCGTTTATTATTTAATTATAAAATCGAAATATTGATCGTTCAGGTGAAAATCATTCATATGGTCTAATTATTCATAAACATAGCTTTAAAGCGATTTGAAACGTTGGTTGCTACTAATGGCTTAAATAAAAGCCATTAGTAGCAAAAAATAGTTGGTTACATGACCAACTATTTTATAAGTATCTAGCAATCTAGCCGGGAACAGTTAAGATCTGTGAGATTTTCATGCGATAAACGTTAGCAGGATTTTCAGTCCCTACAGTTTTATTCCGTTGACAAGTTAACGAATTGCTCTCTTTTAAGCCAATTCATCTTTTCATAGTTCTCCCTCAAGAAGCCGAAAAATATCACAGTGTTTATATGGTCAGCTTCGTTCGTGCTCTTTCTCTTTATATCATGAGGTTTATACAACTTTCATTGCTTAGTCGCACGCAGCATTTCTCTTTTTCCAGGTGCACCCGGTGCCTTCTCAATGGAAAAGCCCAAAGATTTCATACTGCGTTTGAGGTTGCCTGTAATGGCATAGGTAACAAAGACACCTCCTGGCTTTACGAATTGCGCAATATGTCCCAGTGCCAGGTCACTCCACATCTCAGGTTGATGGACCGCTGCAAAAGCATCAAAATACACCACATCGAATCTTTTTTCGGATTGGAAATCCATCAATAAAGTATGGGCAATGGTGAGTTGTAAGCGTTGGTGGATTTGCACCTGCTGCTGTAATGCGGCTTCATAGTTATTCAAATAAGCCGACCATAAAATTGTATCTACGTTCTCATTGTACCCTGTCTCAGCGATGGTCGCCAGTGGTAACGGAAAACCTTCGATGCCCACATAATCTACCCGAAATGATTTGTCCCGGATGTAGTCTGCTGTTTGCAGAAAGTTAAGTCCGGTACCAAATCCAACTTCCAAAATAGCAACTTCCGAAGCTCCCGTTTGTTGTACGAAATGATCCAAACCGGTTTTAATAAATACATGTTTACTTTCCTGAACGGCACCATGCTTAGAATGGTAACATTCACCTATCTCCGCATTGTACAATGTTTTGGAACCATCTGCAGTTGTTACAAAATCTATTTTCGTCATTATATTTTTGATAAAGTAAATATCCCTTACGCATCACCCGATCTAACAAACTGTGCCGCAGATCACCACAAAAACAGTGTAAGCCCGTAAGTAGGCTGTATTTAAATTCCTTGGTTCTCACAGCAACAGCGATGATCTTCTGTAGGTATATCCGCTCAAAGATAAAAAGCTGGCTCAAATAAATCCCAATTAATCTTTATCCGAACGTTAAATGAAAATAATAGATAAAAAGATTATTTTAGCGTCATAAACGCTAAACAATCACAGCACCTAATGGCATACTCAGCAAAAACTTTTATACGGAACTATGGCAGCATCCTATTGTTGCTCCTTGGCATCAGTATCGGAAGTTTAATCGGCATCTTTTTTCCACATTTTGTGAACAACCTGAAGCCAATTGGGGATATCTTTCTAAACCTGCTCTTTGTCAGTGTTATACCCCTGGTCTTTTTTGCGATAGCCTCGTCGGTCGCCAACATCGAGGGTGACAGTGTATTGGGTCGTATCATTGGCATGATGTCATTTGTATTTGTAATCGGCATTGTGGTTGCCGGTGTTACCAGCATTGTTTTTCTCTATCTGTTTCCCGTCAGCACTGATCTTCCTATTGAGCAGGCCAAAGACATCATTGATACGGCTACACAGGACTCCTGGGGTGAAAAAATGGTCCGGTTCCTGACCGTAAGTGAATTTTCCAGCCTACTGTCCCGCCAGAATATGCTTGCCTTTGTTATATTTTCATTTTTAGTGGGTATCGCCACGCGCAGATCTGGAGCTTCGGCAGATATGTTCCGAAAATTTATCAGTTCAGGAAACGCCGTAATGGGCAATTTATTGGTCATGGTGATGAATTTGGCGCCAGTAGGTCTTGGTGCTTATTTTGCTTATCAAGTTGGTACACTTGGCCCACAGCTCTTTGGTTTCTACGCCAAACCCATCGGCCTTTATTACCTGTTCGGTCTAATCTATTTCTTTACAATATTTAGTCTATTTGCTTTCCTAGCATTTGGCATCAAAGGTGTCAAACGCTACTGGAAGAATAATATTTTACCTTCACTGACTGCACTCAGCAGCTGCAGCAGCCTCGCAACCATGCCAGCCAACTTACTGGCAGCAAAGCAAATAGGTGTCCCCAATACCGTCGCAAGTGTGGTTATCCCATTGGGAACAACCTTGCATAAACACGGTTCAGCCATCGCTTGTATCTTTAAAATTTATATTGCGCTGTTGTTAAGTGGCCAAGAATTTTTCGAACCGAGCAATCTAATTATGGCCGTTGGGATCACTTTATTGGTCAGCATTGTCGCTGGGGGTATTCCAAACGGTGGGTATATCGGCGAAATGCTCATTATATCGGTTTATCAAATGCCGACAGAAGTCATCCCCTCGATTATGATTATTGCGACTTTAGTAGATCCCCTGGCAACGATGCTCAACGCTACCGGTGATACGGTTGCTGCCATGTTGACCACCAGGCTTATCGGGCAGAAGTTATCGGATCCAATCGCTGAAAGCATGGTTAACAATGGTTAAAAGCGGTAAGCAAAGAATAGTTGTCCGTATTGATGCCGATGAAAGATAGATTTGAGTTCTTTGGAATTGAAAATATAATTGATACCGTAATTAACCTTGTGGTTGGACCAGCTGAAACCCACTCGGTGACTCAGCATCCAGGGTTCAATACGGTATAATTCTCCGATAGGATCCTCTTTTCCCAATCCGCCTGTTATCGTTGAATTATAAAATACCCGTACCAAACTAGGTTGATAAACAAAATACCATTCCTTCTCGTTGTCACTTCGGACCTGCGTCAAATGTCCATGTGTAAACGTCGACGCATGGTACGGTTTGAGCCGACCCGCACGAATTGGGATTCCAGCTTCAATATTGGTATTGTTCATCCCCAGAGCGCCCCTCCCCATTATCCCGAGATCGAATGCACCAGTTTGAGCCCGATAAATTCCCTTTAGATATTTCACCTGCAAATCCACACCAAAGGCATTGCTCAGCTCCGTCTCCCAGCCCGTGGCTTCATACATTCCAAAAAGGTGATGGATAAACTTCTGCGCTTCCTCACCATATGACCTGGAGCCGATCTGCCCCAGCTCTACCTTAAGCTCAACCACCTCGTCGCTTTTCAAAAAACGAGTCCCGGCTGCACTTAGATAAAGATACCCTGCAAAAGGCCGGTCGTATTTCTTATTTTGCCGACGATAATCTATCATGCTAATCCCATTGTAGATGCGCTGCCCAAGTTCAAAGTCCAGTACTGTATTTGAAACTTTCGATCCGCTATGCGGTGGCAGTGCTATACGATAATTGACATTGATACCATTGGTATAATACCGGTCCTGGCCAATTAATAGATAGACATCGTTATCATTCTGAAGAGAAAGTTCCTGGTTGCGCAAACCCACCTGCCCAAAAACCAAAAAAAATGGAAATATAATTCCATACAAAAGCAGTAAAGACCGCAAAGCAACACTCATATTAACAGGCAATTGTAAAATTCATGCGATATAAACTGCGACAAAATATCAAATCTCAACTTAAATTATTCAAAAGCATCCAAATATACCTTATTTTTTTAGCTACAGTGATCTATTTAGAACAAATATAAATAATGTCGAAAAGTTGCATTATTCCTTTCTTCGCAAATCTATTTGTAATTTTGCATTCGAATAAGTGTCAACTTTTGTCAAAATGATCGCGCGTCTGCGCTCATTGATGTGAATACGTTTGGGGAAACATGAAAATTACAGAAGGCCGGTACAAATGCATAAACAAATAATTCCAACGAAACTGTCATAAGTTTTAGCCTGTTCAGATCATAATCCGAACAATTGCCCATGATAGTTTCATTGCTTGATAAAAAACGAATTGAGTGAACCGAACGAAGCGAGCTCACAAATACCTTAATGTACTAATTTAATGAGTAAACGGGTTCATTTATACCAAATCAAATGAACGCATAATAAATAATAAAGTAATGAAAAAAAGTTCCATCATTCTAATCGCTATTATTGCTGTGGCTATTGCCATGATACTTGTCATCTATACGGATTCAAGTACCTACTCGACATTTACCGAGGCAAAAGAAAAGAAAACAGAACTATATGTGGTCGGCCAGCTTAACAAAGATAAGGCGCTTCATTATGATCCAAAGACTGATGCCAACAAATTCAGCTTTTTCATGTACGACAATGATGGTACAGAGTGTGAGGTTGTCTTCAGAGGTGCAAAACCGCAGGACATTGAGCGTTCGGAACAAATTGTGTTGACAGGCAAAATGGACGGAAATGTGTTTAGAGCAAGCAAAATATTGATGAAGTGTCCATCGAAATATAACGATAAATCGGTCGTCACTGAAATCAATGCCACAGCTTTCAATAATTAATTTGTAAAATCAATTTTTCAATGGACGTTAATTACGTTGGTGAGCACCTGCTACCTGGGCAGATCGGACAATTTTTTATTGTTCTTTCCTTTGGTGCCGCACTTTTATCTTGTATCGCTTACTTTTTTGCGACTAAAAACCCTGAAGAGACTTCATGGAAAAAGATTGCCCGCATCGCATTTTGGGTTAATGCAGTCTCTGTGGTAGCCGTCGGTGCAACTTTATTTTATATTATTTACAATCACTTTTTTGAATATAATTACGCCTTTGCCCACTCTTCGAGAGATTTGCCTACATATTATATCATTTCGAGCTTTTGGGAGGGACAGGAAGGAAGTTTCTGGTTATGGACATTCTGGCAAACGGTACTAGGTGCGATCTTGCTGTTCAAAGCCAAAAGCTGGGAAACTTCGGTCATGACTTTTGTGATGCTTTGTCAAGCGTTCTTAGCTTCTATGATTATAGGGGTTGAACTCTTGGGCTTGCGTATTGGAAGCTCTCCGTTTATCCTCTTACGCGATGCGATGGACTTCCCTATCCTAAAGGAGGCGAATTACTTGTCATTGATTAAAGACGGTAACGGCTTAAATCCTCTCTTACAAAATTATTGGATGGTGATCCACCCTCCGACCTTATTCCTTGGTTTTGCTTCGATGATTGTTCCTTTTGCTTATGCAACAGGTGCCCTATGGACCAAGCGTTACAAAGAATGGATCAATGCAGCTTTGCCATGGGCCTTGTTTGCAGTAATGATTTTGGGAGCTGGTATTATCATGGGCTCATTCTGGGCGTACGAAGCGCTTAACTTTGGCGGATTCTGGGCTTGGGATCCTGTAGAAAATGCATCCATTATTCCTTGGTTTACCTTGATCGCGGCGGTACACGTGATGATTGCCTATAAAAACTCAGGGCATTCTTATTTTACAGCAACATTTCTGGCCATGATCAGCTTCGTGCTGGTGATCTATGCATCTTACCTGACGCGTAGTGGTGTTCTTGGCGAAACCTCCGTTCACTCGTTTACCGATTTGGGAATGAGCGGACAGCTTATCTTGTTCAATGTTGCATTTTTAGTGATTATGGTTGTCTTTCTTGTTGTTAAAAAGAAAGAGATGCCTATTACTGAAAAAGACGAAGATATCTATTCGAGAGAATTCTGGTTATTTATCGGTGCGTTGGTACTGACTGTTGCCTGCGCGCAGATCATTGCCTCTACTTCTATTCCGGTATTCAACAAGATTTTTGGCACCAAGGTAGCGCCACCTTTGGAGCCGATTCAACATTATAATAAATGGCAATCCGGCTTCGCGGTTATCGTCATGATTATGACCGGATTTACACAGTTCTTAAAATACAAACGCACCGATAGCCGCAAGTTTTTAGCATCCACTGTAGCATCGCTGGCTGTAGCCCTTATCCTGACAGCAATTATTTCCTATTTTACCAAAACATATACAAACCTGATCTATATCCTGATTACTTTTGCCAGCATCTTCTGTATCCTGGCGAATATCCGGGTACTAGGTGATGCGGTCAAAGGTAAATGGAAATTGGCGGGATCCTCAGTAGCGCATATCGGTTTTGGCCTCCTGTTGATCGGAGCAATGGTTGCCGCAGCTACAAATGAAGTCATCTCTGTCAACAATACAGGATACATCGCGGTATCGGGCTTTGACAAAGTGGAAAAACCTGGTGAAAACCTATTTTTAACCGAAGGCGAGCCGGTACAGATGGGTGAATATAAAATCACGTACATCGGTGACAGTATTGTAGCACCAAATACTTATTACAAAATCAAATACGAACGTGTCGACGAGGAATCGGGTAAAGTAAAAGAAGAATTTGTACTACAACCTTTTGCACAAAACAATGCCAAAATGGGAGGTTTGATCGGTACTCCGGCAACCAAACATTACATTACACATGACGTATATACCTTGATTACAGCAGCGGCAGCGGAGAGCCAGGCACAGCATTCAAAAGTGGCTGCTGAGGAGAAAACAGGCTTTGAGGATTATGAAGAACCTGCGACCTATCAGGTCAATATTGGCGATACCCTACGTTACCGCAATGGTTACTATGTGATTGAAGGTCTTAACAAGGAAGCACAGCTTGAAAAAATCCCGAAAGGTCCCAACGATGTTATGGTTGGACTGAAAATAAAAGTCTTTGCTGCAAACAATAAACAATATGAAGTACAACCTGTTTATTTGATCAAGGATGGCGGAGTCTATGATTTCAATAAAGATGTGACTGATCAAGGCCTCAAATTTAGGTTTACAGGAATTAAACCAGATAAGGATAAGCTGGAAATCATGGTCTATCAAAAACCGTTGCCTGAGAAAAAATGGGTGGTCTTTAAGGCAATCAAATTCCCCTATATCAACTTCTTTTGGTGTGGAACAATTGTCATGACCATTGGTTTTATCATGTCCATCGTCAGACGGAATAAAGAGGAAAAACGAAAACTAGCGAAATAATGAATATTGTCATCTTAGGAAGCGGAAATGCCGCAACGCATTTTGGACAAGCGTTTCAACAACTAGGACATCAGATCGTTCAAATCTATAGTAAAACAAAGGCCAATGCGGATGCATTGGCCTTTGCGCTTCAATGTCCTGCAACGGATCAGCTCAGCCAGCTGCAGATCGATGCTGATCTGTATCTAATTGCCGTGTCCGACCAGGCTATTCCTACTCTTGTAGAAACGATGCCTAAGCCCATTAAAGGCATTGTTGTGCACTGCTCAGGCGCAACCGATATCGATGCACTGAAGCGATTTAACAATTATGGTGTGATCTATCCCCCACAATCGCTATCCAAAAGTAGAACTATTGATTTTTCGTCTATCCCATTTTGTGTTGAAGGCAACAGTGATGGCAATACGGAGATTTTGCTCCAACTTGCACGTAGCTTTTCTACCCGTAGTATCTATTGCAATTCAGAGCAACGGCTAGCAATCCATCTGTCCTCAGTCATGGTCAATAACTTCTCGAATATCCTTTATCAGTTTGCCTATGAGCTATTGGAAGAGCATAATCTTTCCTTTGACCTGGTCAGACCGATCATTTTAGAAACGGCAGAAAAAGTTCAAAAGCACATTCCAATTACAGTTCAGACAGGCCCTGCGATTCGGGAAGACCTAACGACACAGCAAAAACATTTGAAATTTATTAGTAATAAACCAGATTTACAGCAAATCTATCAACTTTTGTCGCATGAGATTACTAAAAGAAAATAGTTTGTTAAAAACAGTTATAAACTTATCAAAACTTATTCCAGCATAGTAAATATATCCATTTACTTAGGGAACTTTAGTACATTTGCTCTGTCCGAAAGCGTATTTTGGAATGCTAATTGAACAGTAAAATATTCAATTGGACTAAACATTAAAATAGCGAATTAAAACTAAACAATCGTATTTTCTATGGAAGTTAGAAAACTCATTATTTCAACAATGATCGTGATTAATTTAATCATAGTATCATTTGGCTTTATATTTACATCAAGCTGGTTTTGGTTATTGATCATTCCATTCCCATTATTATTGATTGCCCTATACCATAGTTTCCAAACTAAACATGCGATTTTACGAAACTATCCCTTGGTTGGATACTTCCGTTATATCTTTGAATCCATCCGTCCTGAATTGAGGCAATACTTTTGGGAATCTGATATGGACGGCCGTCCCTTCAATAGGAGACAGCGTTCCATCGTTTATCAACGGGCAAAAAATCAACGGGAGACCGTTGCATTTGGTATGCAAACCGATCCACAGGCAGTTGGTAATGAATGGGCGGCGCATTCCGTATTTCCCTGTCATATTGAGAATCATGATTTACGTACAAAAGTTGGTAATGAGGCCTGTAAAAAACCGTATAGCTTAAGTGTATTTAATATCTCAGCAATGAGTTATGGTGCCTTGAGTAAAACGGCCATCACTGCGCTAAACAAAGGTGCCGCCCTACAAAATTTTGCGCACAACACCGGCGAGGGTGGGATCAGTGATTACCATAACAATGGTGGCGATTTGATCTGGCAGGTTGGTACCGGTTATTTTGGCTGCCGTAATGCAGAAGGTAAATTCGATGCAGAGCTTTTCCGCGAGAAATCCAATCGTGAAAATGTGAAAATGATCGAACTGAAACTCTCCCAGGGAGCGAAACCCGGTCATGGTGGTATCTTACCAGCAGCCAAAAATACACCTGAAGTTGCGGCAATACGCCACGTCATCCCAGGAACAGACGTCATGTCGCCACCTGCGCACAGTGCATTCTCTTCACCAACGGAAATGATGCATTTCATACAGCAAATGCGTGACCTTTCAGGTGGAAAGCCAATCGGATTTAAAATATGTATCGGTGACAAAAATGAGTTTATGGACATCTGTCATGCCATGCAAAATACACAGATCTTCCCAGATTTTATCTCGGTCGATGGATCTGAAGGTGGAACAGGTGCTGCGCCATTAGAATTTACAGACAATTTAGGGATGCCTCTTTATGATGCTTTGGCATTTGTCACCAAAACCCTGATCTCATTTGGCTTGAAAAAACACATCAAGGTGATTGTCTCCAGCCGCATCGTAACTGGTTTCGATATACTGAAAGTGATTGCATTGGGTGCCGATGCATGTTATAGTGCACGAGGAATGATGTTTGCCTTGGGTTGTATTCAGGCCTTAAAATGTAATGAAGACGTTTGCCCTGTTGGTGTTGCAACGCAACAACCACATTTATACAAAGGATTAGATGTAAATGACAAGTACGTACGTGTGGCCCAATTCCACCGCAATACATTACGCGCCACTGTGGAGATCATGGAAGCCTGCGGATTCAAAACCTTATCCGATGTATCGGCAGATAAATTCTACCGCAAAGTTGATGCGATACGGACGCTAAGTTTTCAAGAAATCTATTTTGGTACGGAAGGAAAACTCGTCAATAGCCACACCGATTTCGAAAGCAAGCTTTTCGAAGATTAATCTTCCAAATAGCTGCTCTATACAAGAAGCCCTCAGTCGTTGCTAACGCTGAGGGCTTTCTGTTTTTTCTTTTTCCCCTATTGGCCTTTCGGCTCAGATAATTTCTTAATAAGAATACGTGTGATCCCCCAATGACATCGTGTTGCTATTTTAAATTGAACAGCACGCGATGCAAGGTGGTATGCGACAGCGCAATTTGATCATCCGTCAATCCCCCTAACGCCTGTTCGATCGTATTATTGGCTTGCTTCATACCTTCCTCTTTCATCTTTCGGCCAATTTTGGTCAAATAGATCAAATTCGACCGTCTATCGTTTTTGTCGTTGACCCGGATAACCAGGTTGAGTCTTTCTAGATTGTTGATCAGGCGCGTTACACTCGGTTTGTCCCGGAAAGTACGAATCGCCAGTTCCTGTTGAGTCAGTCCCTCTTCTACCCACAGATTATACATAATACTCCATTGCTCCGAAGTAATACTTAAGCCCGCTTCCTTGAGATTGCGCTGCAACCTCCGCATAACAGCAATCGAATATTTCCCTGTCAGAAAATTATAAAAATACTCTTGCGATACTAAATCTTGGTCTAACATATAAATAATGGTTATGGTTGTTTACGCAACTTGTGTCGCTAATAAATAGTATGTTCAAATCAAAATAAAAAAAACTAAACTTATTTTGGCTAATACTTAGCCTAAAGTACGCTTTTCAACACTTGTATCAAACAAATTTTATCAACATACAATAAATAGATGTTAATTAATCATCATAAACGATTTATAGTAGACTGAATTTAGGAATAAAAAGGATACAAACAAAATAAATTGCTTGTCTTTATACCTAATAAAAAGCAGGATAATCAGGCTGCAAGAAAGAGTTATCCGATGCTAAAAGAATCTGAATCTTTTAAAAACGGGAATTTTTCACGTGCCTCCAGCAAATCATTGGGATTTAACGTAAAGGTATATAAATCTTCATCCTCTGGCTTGTAGTAAACAACATCACCTAAAGGTGATATGCACATTGATCCACCGGAGTAATAGATATCATTACCATCATGCCCCACACGGTTTACGCCAACCACGTAAGCTTGATTTTCAATCGCACGTGCAGGAATCAGTGCCCGCCAATGTGCCGAACGTTTATCTGGCCAGCTTGCTGTATAAACTAGGATATCATAGGCAGCATTCTGGTTCTTGGACCAAACTGGGAACCGCAGGTCATAACAGATCATAGGACATATTTTCCAGCCCTTGATATCCACTAAAATACGTTCGTTGCCTGGTTCGAAATACTCGCCTTCTTTTGACATACCAAAAAGGTGGCGCTTATCGTATTTCACATATTTGCCATCAGGAAACATCCATACAAAACGATTATAGTATTTCCCACCTTCTTCGATAATCAATGAACCAGCAACAACACAATTAAGTGAACTTGCCATTTCAAATAGCCATTTTGTGGTAGGGCCATTTGCTGGCTCGGCACATTTTTCAACGTTGTTTGTGAATCCTGTATTAAACATCTCCGGCAAGATAATCAGATCGGTCTTCTCCCGCAATGCTGAAAGCCGCAAAGCCAGGTTATTCAGATTTTTTTCAATATTTTCCCAGAATAAATATGCTTGAAATACCGTGATTTTTAAAGGATCCATGAACGTTATCTAAAATTTATTTAATTATTTAGTACAAAATAGCCATTTATTGGCAAAATACGAATTTTAATAGAATTTCTCTCTATTGCTGTCTCACCAAAAGGTGATTTGCTAACAGTATTAACGCTGCCTTACGTTCGTTTGGTACATCCAGCGCTTCCATTTTTTTAAATGCACATTGTGTATAGCTATCCTTTAATTCATCGGCTGATTTCCTGACCTGATACTTATCATATAAGGTTAGCATATCTTCAACTTTCGTTGGGACCACATCAACAGTAGAATTTAATAAATGCTGCATGAGGGGAAAATCCTCCTCCTCAATAACCTCCATCAGTTTAACGAGTAGAAAGGTCTTCTTATTGATCATAATATCACCACCAACGATTTTTCCGAAAGTATCTGGATCACCATAAGCATCCAGTATGTCATCCTGCAATTGAAAAGCCAAGCCGACATTTTCCCCAAAATCATAGATCAATTTTTGCTGTTGTTCGTTCGCTCCCGAAAGAATAGCGCCCAATTGCAGTGCGCCACCCAAAAGTACGGATGTCTTCAAGCGGATCATCTCCAGGTATTCCGACATACGCAAGGATGTACGGCTTTCATAATCCATATCCAATTGTTGGCCTTCGCAGACCTCCATGGCTACTTTGCTCAAAATCCGCAAGGTTGCCGGCAGATAAACGGGATTACATTTGGAAATTTCCTCATAGGCCTTGACCAACAAACCATCGCCAGAAAGAATAGCGATATTGGCATCCCATTTTTCATGGACGGTGGTCTTGCCCCTCCTTAAAGGTGCTTTATCCATCAGATCGTCATGTATCAGGGAAAAGTTATGAAAAAATTCTACTGCTTTTGCAGCTGGAATAATTTCTTTCATTTCCTGCATGCCAAATAACTCGGCCGCCATCAATGTTAGCACTGGCCTAACCCTCTTGCCGCCCAAAGTCAATATATACCGTATGGGATCATATAAATGTGTGGGAGTTTCGGGAAATTGACTTGTCTCTATCGCCTCTATCACGAGCTGTTGTAAGTGTTGCATATATCTTTACGATCGAATCATGCGAATATAGCAATAATCATATAGAAATGGCAATTTTGTACCGTTAAAGCATATCAACGCAAAATTGTACATTTGTGTAAGTCTTTTATTATGCGCATACTGATTATCCATACATTTTATCAAAATCCCGGAGGGGAGGATACTGTATTTCAACAGGAATATTCCCTCTTGTCCCAAGATCATCAGGTCCGCACGCTGACTTTTCAGAATAAAAAAGGCTGGCGAGGGGCCTTACAGACACTAAGTTCAATCTGGAATATTTTCGCCGCAAATAGCTTAAAAAAAACCATTCGTGAATTCAAACCGGATGTCGTTCATCTACACAATACACATTATGCTGCTGGTCCGATCCTGATACGTACCATCGCCAAACAGGGTATTCCCCAAGTAATGACACTGCACAATTTTAGGCTACTCTGTCCATCGGCAACGCTATACCATCACAATCATTTATTTCTGGATTCGCTAAAAGAAGAATTCCCCTGGACGGCCGTTAAAGAAAAAGCATTTAATGATTCGCTCCTTAAAACATTTCTTCTCGCATTTAACTACTGGTTTCACCGCAAAATAGGCACCTGGCAAAAAGTCAACCGTTACATTAATTTAAGCAGTTTTGCAAAGTCTATATTTGTCAGTTCAACATTAAGGATACCAGCCGAAAAGTTTGCAGTAAAACCTAATTTTGTTTTTCCTACAACTTTAGCGCCGGAAGTTTTACGTCCCTATTTTATCTATGTAGGCAGACTATCGGACGAAAAGGGAATATTACAGCTGATTGAGTCCATAAAAGGAACGAGTTTGGAACTCCGTATTATCGGTGGTGGACCACTGGAAGAGGAGGTCGTGAAAAGCATAAGCGGGCATTCCAATATCAGCTACCTCGGCTTTAAACCCCGGGCCGAGATTTTACCATTGGTTGCTTCGGCACAGGCGCTCATCGTTCCCTCCATTTGTTTCGAAGGAATGCCAATTACAATTCTTGAGGCTTACTCCGTCGGAACGGCTGTTCTCTGCGCCAACTTAGGGCCTTTGCCTGAAATGATTATTCCCAATAAAACCAGGCAGACATTTGATCCGCACAACAAAAACGAGATCGTTGCTTGCCTAACCCAATGGAACGCCATGACAAGGGAAGAAAAAGATGAGATAAGAAAGACCTGTATAGCCTATTATTTTAGTAATTTTACTCCTGAATTAAATAAAGGCAAATTATTAGCGATCTATAATGACGCAATTGAAGATAAAAAATTGAACAAATGAGCATTATTGTAATGGATAAGCTGGGTTTGGCACCTCAAATCCAAGCGACCTTGGAAACGATCTATGATCCTGAACTAAAGCCAGCAAATATCGTGGATCTGGGACTTGTCTATGAAATTATTACCAAGGAAGGTGGCATCGCAAAAATCGTCATGACACTCACTGCCCCCGGCTGTCCGGTTGCAGGCGAAATCATGAATGAAGTGCAGGAGAAAGTTGCTGCTATTGAAGGGATCAAAGAAGCTTTGGTCGAACTGACTTTTGATCCACCCTGGACCAAAGATATGATGTCCGAAGAAGCAAAACTCGAATTGGGTTTCTTGTAACTCAGGAGGAAATTTTATTAGGGTGTATTTTAGCGATGAAATCTATTGGAGAAGCTGCATTGATAGCATTATCCCCCATTAATTATTTTCCAGATCACTTAGCTTCTTGAGCGGCTTGGCGGTATTGGCATCGCTTCCAAAGAGCAGCTTCCATAGATTACGCGATTCTTTCGTCAAAAGTGGCGACACAATCGAAAGAATCAATACATACACCACGACGAAAGATTGGATCACAGGGAGCAAAGCGCCTGCTTTACCGATATTGGCCATGATAATCGAAAACTCTCCTCGGGCAGATAATGTAAAGCCGATATCGAAGGAAGTTTTAGGCTTCATTCCCGAGAATTTGGCCGCAAAATAACCTGAAGCAAGATTACCCATGACGGTCACCACAGCTGCTATGGAAGCCCACAATACGGCTCCCCCAAGCGACATGATATCAATCGATAATCCGAAGCTAAAGAAAAACATTGCCCCAAAGAAATCTTTATAAGGCAGCACCATTGCCTCAATTTTTTTAATGTATTGCGAATCTGCCAGTACCAATCCCGCCATCAATGCACCGATAGCCTCAGCAACATGGATGGTCTCCGAAAATCCGGCAACGATAAAAAGCAGCGCAAAAATGACCAATATAAATAGTTCAGAAGTTTTTTCTTTTAATAAACGGTCTATTGCCGGCACCAATTTACGGCCCAGAACCAAAAAGGCCAAGATAAAGCCCAATGCCAACAGGGATGTCCCTGCTACCGTCCAAAACGAACTACTACCCGTTAATATCAATCCTGAAAGAAAGGAAATGTGCATGGCGATAAACAGGTCGTCAAACATGATCATTCCCATAATCACTTCGGTCTCCGGATTTGCCGTCCGTTTCAGGTCGGTAAGCACCTTAGCTACAATAGCTGTTGAAGAGCTCGTCATGATACCACAAAGCACCATCATCTCCTTGAAGGGCATATCCATCAGCCAACCAATCAACAGTCCAGACGTAAAATTGAGCAGTACGTAGATGGTTCCTCCTGTTACGATGGCTTTACCGGATTTAATCAGTCGATTGACTGAAAATTCCAATCCCAGATAGAATAAGAGAAACAATACCCCTAGCCTGCCCATAAAATCTATAAAGGGTTTGCTTTCGGTAAATGTCAGGTCCACCATCCCAATCTGAGGTGCATGCTGTCCCAAAACCATGCCTATAATAATGAAAAAAGGAATAACGGAAAACTTAAGCTTGTTGGCAATCAGTCCAACAATGGCTACAAGTCCGACAGCGATTCCAATTTCCAATATTAAGGTATGTGATAGCATAGATTACAGTAAAATTTCCTTTAAAAGTTTGATGTTGTTTTTCTTTCCGGCGATGACCAGGGTCGTGCCCGGAGTTATCAGGTAAGATGGTCCGGGGTTGATGACCGTTTCATCATCCCTAATCCCAGCAATAATGGAAGCTCCTGTACGTTGCCGTACCTCCAATTCACCGATCGTTTTTCCTGCCCCTTCCCATTTGCCCTCAAGCTTGTACCATTCGATACGCAAGTCGTCCAAAGCTACTTCAATTGTTTCCAATGCCTTAGGTTTATAGGACAAGCCGCCTATAATACCGGCTATCTGACGGGACTCATCATCATTAAGTGTCATTACACAGCGTGATTCATGCTCCTCGTCATCATAACGATACAGTTCCCGCCGACCATCATCGTGGATCACAACAACCATATTGTCCCCCGCATCGGTTTCGATTTGAAATTTCTTTCCAATTCCAATCAAATCGGACTCTCTTACAATAGACATAATCTTCTATTTAAATAAATACCCATAATACAGCAAAGTGCCGTTTTACAAAAAACAAATTTAACCAAAAATTCAATCTTAAACGAATCCTCTCCGCGCGACGGCAGGGGACATGAACAAGCAGATTATCCCAAAATACTAAAAAAAGATCAGAAAAACGAGGTTTAGGCAGCTTAGTTCATTTAAAAACATCAGTCAGCGTCCCCTTTTCTGGGTGAAAGCGTTATTACAAAGTTGAATTTCTATAACGTTTTCGTAGTTCGTGCAATCGTTTGTTCAGCTCAGCAAAGAAATGACTCCACCTAATTTCTTTATACTTGTCGCCATTAAAACTAGCGAATCTAAATTACACACTATGGTCAAAAAGAGTCATTTCATTCTACTGACGCCCTTAACAATTCTTTCAGTAGCAGCACCTTGTTATGTTGCAGCGCTCCCTAATAATGCGAAAACAGCCATTGTCCAAGTCGTCCAACAACAATCCGTTTCTGGAAAGGTGGTGGATGAAACCGGAAAGCCTGTCGGCGGGGTTACCGTACAGCAAAAAGGAACAACAGTAGCAACCACCACTGGTCAAGATGGAGTATTTACGCTAACAGTCACATCAAAAAATGCTACATTAGTCTTTAATTCAATCGGATTTATTGCACGGGAGTTACCAGTATCCCAAACAGCTCAAGTTACATTGACAAAATCCGAGGACATGTTGGACGAGGTTGTCGTTGTTGGTTACGGTAAACAGAAAAAAAGTGACCTGACAGGAAGTGTCGCTACAGTGGAAGCCAAATCCCTAGAGCGAATCAATTCGCCAAACATCGTGGACAAACTACAGGGCAAGATTTCTGGTCTAGCAATCAATTCTGGAAATGCTAAACCAGGGGAAACCGCAGCGATCAATATACGTGGCGAAAACTCTATCTCTGCTTCCAATAATCCCTTGATCATCTTAGATGGAATTCCCTTCAGCGGCTCATTGGGTGATATTTCCTCCAATACCATTGCGAGTATTTCTGTATTAAAAGACGCCTCTTCAACGGCCATTTATGGATCACGTGCGGCAAACGGGGTCATTTTAATCACCTCTAAAAAAGGTGCCGCTGGAAAAGCGCGCATCAATTACAATGGTTATTTTGGGCTACAGAGCGTAGAACGTCGTCTGAAATTGATGAATGGCCCGCAATACATTCAATTTATGCGTGACTATCAAGCCGCTAAGGGTAAAACTGGTGATGCGCTTAATCCCGAAAACTACCTTTTTGCGAATGTACTGGAACAGTATAAAAAAGGCGAAGAAGTCAATTGGCAAAATGAAGCCTTTAACAATGCGGCTCCCATTCACGAACATCAGCTCAGTTTTTCGGGCGGAACTGACAAATCTGATTACTACGCATCAGTGAGCTATCTCAATCAAGATGGCGTGGTCAAAAACACACCATACGAACGCTTCAATGTCAACTTAAATCTCAATCAAAGCCTAAATTCGTGGTTAAAATTGGGGATGACTATGCAAGCATCACAAGGCAATCGTGATGGTGTACAACCCAACCTGGAAAGCGTGGTAAAACTATCCCCCTATAGCAAAAATCGGGATGAAAACGGTGTAGCGGAGACGTATCCGATGTATGCCCAAACATTATGGGGCCACCCTTTCGCCGATGAAAATGGTCAATGGGACAATACACGACGGACTGTTTATGCAAACTCCTGGTTGGATGTCAAGCTTCCAATTGAGGGGTTAAGCTTCAAGTCAACATTTGGCACGAACTACAGAAATATCAATCAAAACTCCTATTATGGATCAAATACTTTGACAGGACGAGGTGTAAATGGACGGGGAGAGATTTATAATGAACATTTTTGGGATTGGACCTGGGAGAATTTACTGACTTATGACCGGACTTTTGGCGATCATAAAATTAATGTGGTCGGACTCTATTCCTCACAAAAGACCAACCTCAAAACGTCTAAAATGACCGGCGATGATTTCGTTTCCGATGCCGGATACAACAATATGGCTTCAGCTTCCAAAAATCTGAAATTGGAATCCAAGCTTGAGAATACAGCGATGATCTCTTATATGGGACGGATAAACTACTCCTTCAAAGATCGTTATCTATTGACATTAACCGGTCGTTCGGACGGTTATAGCGCTTTTTCTGTTGATAACAGGTACGCCTTCTTTCCTTCAGTTGCCGGAGCATGGGTAATTTCCAAAGAGGGGAATGTCCAGGATTACTTTGATCAGTTAAAACTACGTGTTTCTTATGGTAAAAACGGGAACCAAGCCGTATCTCCATATCAGACCTATGACCGATTGACCAATGTGGATTATATCTATGGCCTAGACCCCGTAAAAGGACTGGTGATGAATTTCAATGGACGAGGAAGCAACCTGACCTGGGAAACGACATCATCCTTAAATGCAGGTTTGGATTTTGGGATTCTTAAAAATCGTCTCTCGGGAACGTTTGATTACTATACTTCCAAAACAACAGATCTTTTGCTGAGCGAGCAAGTCCCTGTGATGAATGGTTATAACACAATCTTGAATAATATTGGTGAAACCTCCAATAAAGGGTATGAGGTGACTTTAAATGCATTGAACATAAAAAATGACAATTTTCAATGGAACACCACGGTCAATTTTGCATACAACAATAATAAAATCACCAAATTACGTTCCGATGGAAAGGACGATTTGACCAATGCTTGGCTTATTGGCAAACCCATCCGTATATTTTATGATTACAAAGTGATCGGGGTATGGCAAGAGGGTGAGGATATCGCCAACTCTTATCAACCAAAAGCAAAACCAGGCGATGCTAAATTAGCTGATTTAAATAACGATGGTAAAATCGATGCCAGCGACCGTACCGTTATGGGGAATAAAATTTCACCTTATACCCTCGGTATTGGAAATGATTTTACCTATAAAAATTTTTCCCTTTCTATTTTTATGAACGGTGCTTTTGGCGGTACAAAAGTGGACGATTTTAAAAATATCGAGCGTTTCCTACCCAATAATGGCGCAAATTATCTGGCTGATATGCCTTACTGGACACCAGAGAATCCAAACACAGATATACCGTCACCAGGTTACACACCTGTCAATAACCATACGTATTACATCAATTCAGCGTATTGGCGGATTCGCGACCTCAGCTTGGGCTATACCTTTGAAGGCGATTTTCTAGAACGATTGAATCTTTCGTCCGTCAGGGCATTTATCAATGCACGCAATATCTATACGTTCTCCAAAATAAAAGGATACAATGTAGAAGCATTAAGTGTCAGTTCGACGACAGGAAACCCCACATCAACAAATATTGCCTACCCTTATCCGGTAGCAAGAACATTCTCATTAGGGCTAAATGTTCAATTCTAAACAGTTAAATATCATGAAAAAAAGAAATACAACTTTATATACACTTTTAGCTGGTCTTAGCCTATTCTTTACTGGCTGTAGCAAAAATTTTCTAAATGAAGATACCAGCAGCTTTCAATCGCCTGACAATACCTACATTAATACCAAAGGTTTTGAAACGGGCCTGAACGGCCTATACGCGTACGCTCGGATGGAATTTCTGACCTGGAACGGCAGTATATTTTCACAGGGAGCAACACCGCAGGAAGCTTTACAAGTTGGTACAGACATTGTCGCGATCAAAACCACAGGAACGGATGCAACTTTAGCACCTTTTAGCAATTATAGCCTCAACCCAGCTTCGTCTTATGTACGTAATTACTGGAAATATGCCTATGGTTTTATTGGAAATACGAATATTATACTGGAAGCATTAACTAAAAATACGATCCAATGGACCGATAAAGAGAATGATCCAAAGCGAGTGGAAGCTACAGCCCGTTTCTTCCGGGCCTATAGCTACCGTTACCTGATCAACCTCTACGGGGATGTACCTTGGGTGGACAAGGTATCGCCAACCCCACGTCGTGACTTTACCCGTACACCTAAAGCTGAGGTACTGGCGCATATGATCGAGGACCTTAAATACGCTAGCGACAACTTGCCTGAGGACCCAGGCCCAATTCAGGAAGGCAAATTGACCAAATGGGCGGCTCTTCATTACCTTGCAGAAGCCTATCTTGAAGCAGGTCAGCCAGATTTGGCTGCAGAAGCGGCTCAAAAAGTCATTCAAAGTGGTTACTTTAAGTTAAACGATCAACGATTTGGGGCCGAGAAAGACAAACCCGGCGACTATTTCCACGACATGTTTATTGAGAACAACCAGAATCGTTCGTCAGGCAATCAAGAGACAATCTGGGCCATTCAATTGGAATACAATACGCAGGGAGGTGGTGACAATTATACGGATTGGAGCAAACGCGCCTGGGTTCCCTTTTATTCCCAACAAAAAGGTTTTGTCCTTGCAGACTCACTCGGAGGAAGAGGCCTCGGTCACGTGCGTCCGTACCAGTGGTGGCTGGATAGCTATGAAAAAGAAGACGTCAGAAATTCCCTTTACAATATCAAACGGGATTGGTATTATAATGATCCTTCTGTTCCGGAACTCTATGGTAAGAAAGTTGTATTGACCGATGCAATCATTGCTTCTGGCAATGTATTTCCTACAATCACAAAGTTTTTTTATGGAAAAACAGCGGCAAACCCTGCATTTGAAGGCAATATGAAAGATCGTGTCAAAATACGATTGGCCGAGACCTATCTTTTATTGGCGGAAGCATATATGCGCGCCAATAAACCTGACCTGGCGAAGGATGCCGTCAATGCGGTGCGTGCCCGAGCCAAAGCCTCTCCGGTCAATGCTTCGGCAATCAACGTAGATTTTATACTGGATGAACGTGCGAGGGAGCTTATGGGCGAAGAAATGCGCAGGATGACATTAGCACGCTTTGGTGCCGACGTTTTTTTACGCCGTGTGCAGGCGCTTAATCCCCAGTCAAAAGATGTTGTCAAGAAGGAATTTATTCTTTGGCCTATTCCACAGGAAGTCATCGACAGCAATACTGAAGCTGCTTTCCCGCAGAATGCTGGATATTAAACCTGACATCAAAAGCCTCGTGGGATTCAAATCCCACGAGGCTTTTGATTGACATATCATTCCTTTTTTCAATTCTACCTCGCTTCAACCAGTTTGTAACTTCCATCCGGACGCAGCTGACTACGCCCCATCGTTATAGTTTTGGAATGATAAAACAGGAAGATCCATCCCTGGGGAGCGCCCTCTGCCCAATAAGCCTGCCGAAGTTCTTTCGAACGGCGGCCATCAAAATCGTATTTAGCCACGTAATTATGAAAAATTTCTTCTGGCTCAGGTAATACATCACCTCCGAAAAAATAATGCTCTCCCCCTGTTTGGATGTGAAATACCTGATGATTTGCGGTATGCCCACCACTATGAGCATAGCTAATTTCATTATTTATCCGCCCCTCACCCTCTACCAATACGAGATTTCCACTCCGTTGGACAACATCAAAAATCTCTGTACGGTACGAACTGGAGATACCCGAATAGGCATCCTCCCATTCTCCCCTTTGCACAATGTATTCCGCCTCCGGAAAAGCAATGCGGGGAGAGCCACTTTCCATACTCACCATTCCACCAGCATGATCCTTATGTAAATGCGACATCAATACATATTTCACATCGTCTGGCTCATAACCCAATTTCCGGATATTGTTGTATAATTTCAATACACCTTGTTCATCTGTATGCCCTAGGCCGGTATCACAGATCACAATCCCCGATTCTGTTTTAATCAAAAAAGGATGAACATGGATAAACATCGATCCCGGGCGGTCCTTTGGGTCATCCAAAGCTGGATCAAAGGGAACGAATTTTCTGCTCTTATCGACGGAAAAAGAACCTTCATATAAAGAATAAGCCTGTACCATATTTAAAACATTGGGAATATGCACGTTAAGCAACCGAGGGTCAATACCAGGTTTAGGAATTAGGTAAGTCCAGCCTTAAAACGTATATTTACACTTAAAATATTGTGCAAAGATATGCAAAAAAGGTGGGTACTAAAATCTAAAACTG
>JAQZAZ010000274.1 GCA_029239355.1 Sphingobacterium sp. | reverse complement strand
AGAAATCCTATGTTATTTATTTTTAATATAAAAAAATACATATTTTGAATTTAATAGCTAATGTAACTATTTGTTTAAAAAACCACCTAAGTTGAAATAATAAACCTTATCTACTGTGCTGGAATCAATCTGAATTTTGTAAATCTTTTGTCTACCAATTATATATAAGGAATTTTTTGTCTTAACTTTATCACAATTATGATGAATATATTAATTTCTAATTGGAAAAGATGTAGTCAACCAATATATCTATAGCGAAAAAAATATACACCTTTATTGAAGGTGTATATTTTTCATTAATTTGAATATTTATTAATTTATTAATGTACCAACTTTTTTGTCCATCAACAAATCCACTCTATTTATTCAAGTTAATAAAGCAACCGTCTCAACATGCCTTGTGGCGGTGATAATGATGTAGCAGGAAGCTAGAATCCCCTTGGAGTCGGCTTGTTTTTCTATAAAAAGCTTAAACTTATTTTGGTAAATTTTACTCTTCAAACGTTTTCTTGCTACAATTTAATCTTCACCCTTAAGAAGCCGCCGATAGTGTTTCCAACTCAAATTAGTACGCCAATGCGATCCAATTTGGAAAAGTAATATAATGGTTGTTGTTTTTGTTGCGAAATTAGTAATTGCAGAATTCTTTTAATTTAGAATGGTATAGTCGCATCTCTTTAATAAAAATTTCATACGGCTTATTTTCAGCAAAGAAACTACCACATAGTTTAGTAATACCATCTAAAATTTCATGTATATAGTCGTCTTCTATCGATTCGAGTTTTTGAGGTAAGTTCATGGCAAAGTCTTTACAATCGTAATTGCCGTTTACCAAATCATTTAGCATTTGGTAGCAATTATAGATGTCTTGATATTCAAATATAACATTGGGGCTTCCAATCGCATCGACTCTTTCCATTCTCTCTACTGAATATGACTTTTCTTATATTCGACTTCGTTGATTAAAGCTTGAGAAACAATCCCCTTACTAACTGCAAAAAACTGCACTATTTGAACAATATCGAAAGGGCATGCGCTCTGGATAACTCCATGCTCATAATTCTTCCTCAATAGTCAATTAATGCAGTTAAACCAACAAAATAAAAAACTTCACAAACAACGTCATGGCGAAGTAGAACCTTCGCTCTTTTGTCATGTTATTTTTTATCTCACATCTTATTATACACTTTTTTTGACTTTTGAGAAATTTCCTATAAAGTGAAAAAGCCGCCACAGCTGTGACGGCTTGGAGACCCATATAATTAACTTATTTCTTTTTGTCCTCTGTTTTGCTATCCTAACTGTTCACAGTTTCATGCAAATACATGAATGAGCAGAAAATATCAAATATAGTTCTATCCTTTCTTGTAAAATAAAATATGAAAGGTAAGGTGATTATTTTGAAAACAACCACTGCTTATTATAAAAACTTTGAAGGAGACAGCTATCAGATTGGAGTATTGCTTGGAAAATGGGCGTTGTCCCAGCCTGAAATGCTCAAAGCCATGCTGCTTCCTCTAAATGCGTACCCTCAAAAAAAATTGCAGAAAATCACAGAACTACTGGATAAATATTGCAGAGGTATCAATGAGGAAATACAGGGATTTGCTGATACTGTTGGCATTGAGCGCGGTCAAGCATTGTTTTACGCTATGACATATTTAGAGCGCGGATGCAGCTTGATGGCTGCATTACCTGCCAAAACCGAGGAGGAACATACTATCCTTGCGAGGAATTATGAGTTCTCCGATGTGATGGAGGAGCTTTGCTTTGTCCATACGAAAACAGCCGGCAAATACAAGCATCTTGGCTCTATGATCAACCTGTTTGGTCGCGGTGACGGGATGAACGAATATGGACTTGCCGTTGCCCAAGCCTCCTGTGGAATGCCTGTCGGTAATTTTGAGGGCGGACAGAGACCAGCGGTGACCGGGCTGCAGTTTTGGGTTGTAATCCGTGGAATCCTGGAAAATTGCAAAAACATTGAGGAAGCAGTCGCTTATTGTATTAAGGTTCCCATCGGATACAATATGAATTTGATGCTTGCTGATAAAAGTGGTAAAATAGCATTGTTTGAATGTATCGACGGTCACAAGGCATATAAACTGCTGGATAATCAAACAGAAGAGACTGTTTTAAGTGTTACCAACCATGCCGTACTCGCGGAGCTAAAGCCATTTGAGAAAGCGGTACTCGAAAATTCCGTGATCAGAAATAATCTCATTCTCGACTTTAGCCACACAAGGGAAAAATTAACGAAAACGGATATAAAAGATTTGCTTTCTGCACCCTATCCCCATGGGTTGTGCTGCCACTACTACGGCGATTTCTTCGGCACACTGCGTTCTATGATTTTTGATGTAACAGTGGGACAGGTGGAAATGACCTTTGGCTCACCACAGCAGAATGATTGGCAGTCGTTTACTTTCGCATCACAGAAGGATCTGGAATTTTCTGTGCAGCTTCCTTACGAGCAAACACCAAAAAACTTTTATAATATCTTCTAATTTGAGAAAGAGGGGCCGCTATGAATTATATCGCACAACTGGAAAAGGCATTAATTTTTATTGAAAGTAATCTGAATAAATCCATCACAGTTGCCGATGTTGCCAAAGCAGCTTCCTATTCTTATTATCATTTTCATCGCTTTTTTCAAGCCATGATGGGAGAAACCATCGGAAATTATATTCGTTCTAGAAGACTGACACAGGCCGCAAAAGAACTGCTGTATACCAATAAAAGAATTTTGGATATTGCGGTTTCTTTGCATTTTGAATCCCATGAAGCTTTCAGCCGCGCATTTAAAACCCAGTATCATATGACACCTAATCAATACCGCAAAAAACGTGTGGAGACCATCCTTGGTAACCATCGAGAAATCACCCCTCCTGAAATACTGCATCGGTGTAATTCTATTACGCTGCGGCCGCAAACTGTTGAGGTTGAACCCAAACAGCTCGTTGGCATACGGTTTCAAACCAGTGTTGCAAACAATCAAAGCGTTAGTAAATGGGAATATTTTCAGTCTCGGGTGTATGAGATCCATAGTGCGCTCCCCGACTCCTGCCATTATGGTATCTTTGAAGCAACGCAGGGCTGCACATTTGATTCGTTCAGTGAGCAGAGCCAAGCAACTGAATTTATCGGAATAGAGGTAAACGATACAAGCCTTCTTCCGGATAAAATGTGTCAAAAACAGTTTGCTGGAGGAAAATACGCACAGTTTACTCACACTGGCAAGGTAGATACGTTACTTCAAACCTATCAATATATCTGGGGAACATGGATGTCTGCCAGCAATGTAGAATTGGATGTGCGGGATGATTTTGAATGCTATACCGAACGGTTTCTAGGCGCAGATAACCCTCAATCTCAGATTGATATTTATTTTCCGATTAAATAGTGGCTATAAAATGAATCATGAACGAACAGAGATGTATTGTCTGTTCTTGTATAAAAAACGCAAATGATAAATGGCACGAGTTGGTGTTTATCATCTGCGTTTTATGTGAAATACCTGCGCTTTCTTCGTCTATAACAAACCATAAAAAGTGTATACTCATTTGCTGCATCAGCCCAAACTAACCCAATATACATTCATTGGAGTGCCATCCGCATAGGGCTTTGACTTTGTTAATACACCACCGCATTTGGTGATGGTTTTGATGGAAGCAACATTATTCGAATAGCACCCTAACATAACTTTTTGCAGTCCAAGCGATTTTGCATATTCAAGAGCCATCGTCAACATCTTTATAGCATACCCCTTTTTTCGTTCACTCGGTCTAACCGCATAACCAATGTGACCTCCGTATTGCGTTAAAAATACATTGTTTAGAAAGCCATTGTTCATATTCCATTTGGTCTAATTAGGCACTCCCATTTATTACAATTTCATGGTTATCGAAGAACTCTCTTTTTAATTCTTCTGCATTGTCTTTATGTTTTATTGTAGGTACTTGCAATTCAAGTTCTGCCATTTTTTCATCCTCCGACATAAAGCTAAAATAAATTTCCTCCGTTTACAACGGAATTCTCTTTTTTATTTCAATCATATCTATCCATAATTTTCACCGATTTTTATCAAAACACCTTTTACTGTAATCCATGATAAATGTTCTTTTCCTTCACGAAATTCACGACCTTATTTAATTCTGTTCTTTATAGTTTCTTCTGTGAATACACCTCTGTGCTTTGCCATTGTATTACCTCCTTATAATGTAATCTTTTTATTGTTAAATGTATTATGTTATTTTTTTTTGCATCAGCTTAAACTTCGTAAAATAGTTGGATTTTGTTTTTATCAATTTGATAGTAACAAAAAACCCCAAAATAATTTGGGGTTTCAATCTAAACAATTGCATATTAAATTTTTAAACAATTGAACTAATTTTAAATTCATGATAAAGCCTTTCATATTTAATTATTAAATTATTACTTCTACTTAAACCACGCTTAACATGCTATAAATCAAAGAAATTATAGCGCAAATAAGTCCTAAAAGTAAATGATAAAATTACGACAAGTTATTCAAAGAAATTCTATAAAATTATAAAAAAAGTCAAACAAAACCGTATGTTATCAAATAATGGGAAAAGAGGAGGAGCAGAGTCATATCAAATACGTTTTTATTTTATAATAATAACATTCGGAGTTTTTCCACTATCTCCACATTCAACTGATGCTTTTAATATATCCATAGATAGTTTATACATTGGGCAATAAACTCTTTTTGTTTTTTCTAATTTATATAGGATTTCTTCCTCTAACCTAAAAAAATCACATAACGATATAGACCATATTTCAATTTCTATATCGTCACTATGTATATCCTTTAAATACTGCCAAAGCTTTTTTACATTATCGTCTGAATAATTCCACTCCAGCGAGTAAATATGCTTTTTGTTTGTGTAATAAGGAATATCATCGTAATATTCATTGATAGGGCATAATATTTCTAAATCTGTATAATGTTCAATTGTATTAAAACTTTTTATCATCTCACCACTTTGAAGTCTTTTTTTATTACTAAATAATTCAGGTAATTCATTATCACAAGCAATAAATTGGTATAGACTCATTAATTTCAACACTCCTCTATATATAATTAATATTATTTTAACTCTCACTAGTCAACTATTGTGATGTATAACAACTTCTGAGTATACTTAATATGTTCGTTATTGTTTCTTCAATTTCCAAAACAGAAATATTGGAATTTTCTGCATCCAAGCAATATCTATGTATATCGCAGCTTGTTCTTCTGTGGGAACTGGTTCGTTTAGGTCAGTAATCGTTAACCCGCATTTGATGAATGTCTTTACATAATCTTCTATTGTCCGAATTCGACACAACAACTTTTTTATCAATCCCTTTGTCTTGCCGTCCAATTCCACCACTAACATGAAAACATGGATGGCACACACTTGCAAACATTTTTCCGGATGACTTTAATACCCGTGTTATCTCTTTTATAGTTCCTTCAAAATCCTCGCAATCCATCAACATCATGGAAGCGAGAACAATATCAAATGTATCATTGGCAATATCGTATAAATCACAGCTATTCCGTACATAATAAGTAACTTTTAATTGTTCTTCCTCTGCTTTAGATACACAATATTTGATTGCGTTTTCGCCGCAATCAACAGCAGTAACAATTGCACCTTTCCGTGCCAATTCTCTTGAGTATCCACCTTCGCCGCAACCTAAATCTAATACAGTTTTACCTGAGACATCTCCAAGCTGCTTAAAAGTGAACGGCATGATAAAATGTATTCTATGTGGATTTGTTTGTGCAAGTTGAATCCACTCGTCAGACATTTCAAGTTTACCCCAAGATTCAGTTGAACTATCTTTTTTCATGAACACCTCCGAAAATTTAAATAATATCATTTCGCATTTTGTAACTATTGTATATCTCTAATCCTATAAATTGCTCCATCTGCCTAATAAATATAATGGGAAGTTCATTCCATTGGCATTAACGCTACACGCTTTTTAGTAAGACTAATCTAATAATCGAAACATATATTCGCTAAGTTTCGTTTTAAAAACTTGGAATTTGGATTATTAGTATGCGACATATGTTTTTTACCTTTTCATCATATTTTTGAATAATTAGCAGTAAATGGCCGCATGAGAAATACTAATAGATTCTAATAGATCTTCAACTTATAATTTTTAGTCTTAATAAATAAAGTTATCATCGATCAATTCCTTGCATACCACCATATATTTTCTTTAATTTATCAACATCTTCAATAACTGACAAAAAACATGATTGATCTGTTTCCATCTCAAAGTTAAGAATGTTGTCCTTATCAGGTTTTTCCTGAAAAGTACCAATTACAACAGCATGGCCAGATGAGGTCATTGAAACAGTAAATTTAAAA
>JAQZAZ010000273.1 GCA_029239355.1 Sphingobacterium sp. | reverse complement strand
GTTAATATCTGCACTCATTTTTTTTGTTGGTTTCACAATTGGTCGTAAAGTTAACTATTTTTAAGCTAGATGCTTGTTAAAAAGTGAATTTCTTTATTTTTATACAGCGTATTACCAATTGCGTTTTTGCTGAATAAGAATTCCGCTTACGGACAGTCCCTATTTCAATTTTCGCCTTTTTTTGTACCTTGCTTTAATTTATAAAACCTACAATTTTCAAGATAATGCCCAAACAATTTAAACGTTTTTTGCTTGTTGCTACCTTTTCCACGCTACAGTTCTATTCTTCTGCCCAAAACAAATCTATTTATCATAAAGGGTGGATTGACTTCAATAAAAATGGTAAAAAGGATGTCTATGAGGATTCCAAACAATCCATAGCGGGCCGCGTAGATGATTTATTGAGCCAGATGACTACGCAGGAAAAGGCCAATCAGACTGCTACGCTCTATGGTTACGGAAGAGTGCTGAAAGATGAGCAACCAACAACAGCTTGGGATAATGAAATATGGAAACATGGATTGGCAAACATTGATGAAATGTTAAATAGTCTTGCCTATAATAAGTCGGCAAAAAGTTCCTTTTCTTATCCCTTCAGTCGCCATGCCCTGGCATTGAATAATGTACAGAAATGGTTTGTTGAACATACTCGTTTGGGGATCCCCGTTGATTTTACGAATGAAGGGATACATGGTCTTAACCACGACCGGGCAACATCGTTACCAGCCCCCATTAATATCGGAAGTACCTGGAATACCAGATTGGTTAGAGCAGCTGGTGAAATAGTAGGGAGGGAAGCAAAATACTTAGGGTATACCAATGTCTATACACCGATCCTGGACGTTTCCCGAGATCCTCGGTGGGGGCGTGTTGTTGAGACCTATGGTGAAAATCCTTTTCATATCGCTGAGATAGGGAAACAAGCCGTATTGGGCATTCAACAAAATGGTGTGGCTTCAACGTTGAAACATTATGCCGTTTATTCTGTGCCAAAGGGAGGTCGGGATGGAAATGCACGGACAGATCCGCATGTTGGTTTCCGTGAAATGCACGAGCTTCATTTATATCCCTTTAAACGGGTAGTTAAAGAGGCTAAACCGATGGGTATCATGAGTAGTTACAATGACTACGATGGTGTACCTGTCTCATCAAGTAAATATTTTCTGCAAGATTTATTACGCGAGGATTATGGGTTCGAGGGATATATCGTTTCGGATAGTGAGGCACTGGAATTTATCAGCAGTAAACATCACGTTGCCTCGGATTATAAAGATGCAATACGACAAGCACTGGAGGGCGGACTTAATGTCCGAACAAATTTCGATCCGCCGAGTACTTATCTTACACCGCTGATGGAACTCATCGATTCGGGGGGGCTTGACATGAAAGTATTGGATCAGCGCGTTCGGGAAGTGTTAACGGTTAAGTTTAAGTTGGGACTATTTGATCATCCGCTTATTGCTAATACTACCTTAGCTGATCAGAAAATCCATACACAGGCCGATGAAGATATTTCCCTTCAAGTGAATAGAGAATCTATTGTGTTGCTGAAAAACGAACATGATCTACTCCCCATAGCTATCAATAAATACAAACGAATTTTGGTAACGGGCCCCATGGCCGAAGCAACAAATTACACAACAAGTCGTTATGGACCATCCAATAATTCAATTACGACCATCAAGGATGGCATCATGGAATATGTAAAAAACAAAGCAATCCAGATAAACTATACGAAAGGTGTGGATGTGGTCGATAAAAACTGGCCTGAAAGTGAAATTATACCAACGGGTCTGTCGAACGAGGAAGTTGAAAGTATGAACAAGGGTGTGCGTCTTGGGAATGAATCGGATCTGATTATCGCTGTGATGGGGGAGTCGGAACGCGAAGTTGGTGAAAGCCGATCTCGTTCGGATCTCAATCTCCCTGGTAAGCAGCGTGATTATCTGATGAAGTTAAAAGAAACAGGAAAGCCTATCATCCTGGTGCTCGTTAATGGACGTCCATTGACTATCAATTGGGAAAATAAATACTTGCCAGCTATTGTGGAGAGCTGGTTCCTCAGTGGCCAATCTGGTCATGTCGTGGCAGATATGTTATTTGGTGAATTTAACCCGAGTGGTAAGCTCCCAATTTCTTTTCCTAAATCTGTCGGACAGATAGAAATGAACTTCCCTACCAAACCAGCAGCCCAGGCGGGGCAGCCTGGTGTCGGTCCCAATGGTTGGGGAAATAGTCGGGTTGTTGGTTTTCTTTACCCTTTTGGCTATGGATTAAGTTATACCGACTTTCAATTCTCAAATTTACGTCTGAACAAAAAGCAGATTCGGTCAACGGACTCCTTAGTTGTTACAGTAGATGTGGAAAATATTGGAAAAAGAAAAGGTGCAGAGGTCGTTCAGTTGTATATAAAGGATCTTGTATCTTCCGTAACAACTTATGAAATGGACCTGCGTGGTTTCGAAAAGATCGAATTAAATCCTGGTGAGAAAAAATCTGTCCAATTTTCAATTTTACCGATACACCTCGAGCTGTTGGATCAATACAATAAATGGACTGTAGAACCGGCCAAATTTGAAGTTTTTATTGGAAACTCATCCGTTCACTTACCATTGAAAGATTCATTCGATGTTGTCAATTAGTGACACCTAATAGATACTCAAAAAAAGATATTAAAATATCTCAGTGTATACAGGGGCTGAAAAAGAAAAAGGATTCAACAAATATGATATTGTTAAATCCTTTTTCTTTATTTCTATATATGAGTAGTCATTACATTGCTTCTGCAACAACCTCAGTTACCTCCGGCACCATACGTTTTAATAAACCTTCAATACCAGCTTTAAGTGTGATCGTTGATGAAGGGCAACCACTACACGAACCTTTTAGTTCAACAGTTACAATACCTTCATTGAAGGATTTGTAATGAATGGCACCACCATCCTGTTCAACGGCAGGTCGTACATAATCATGTAGTACCTGTTGTATTTTTACTTCAGTTTCCGTTCCTTCAAAGTTTACCTCAGGATCATGATGTACCGCTTTTACTGCAAGCTCGGATTCAACAGCACCTTTTACAAAGTCTTTCAATAGCGCTTCAATATCTTCCCATTCTGCATCTTCTGTTTTGGTAATGGTAACAAAATTGCTCGCAAAAAATACTCCGTTTACAAAATTGAATTTAAACAGTTCCTGAGCGAAAGGTGATTCTTGTGCAGCTTCTTTATTTGGAAAATCCACACTACCGTTGATCAATAATTTATTGACCAAAAACTTCATGGTGGAAGGATTGGGAGTAGATTCTGTATATACGTTGATAGTAGCCATTTAATTATATTTTTATTCCAAACAAAGATATGTCAAAAGATGCGTTGTTAAGGTCATTTATAAGTCAAAGCTTATAATGTGACGCCTGTGTAATTAGAGGGGCTGATTGCTTTCAGTTCTGCTTTGACCTTTTCAGACACGTTGAGATTATCAACAAACGTTGCAATGGTCTCTTTGGTCACGTGTGTATTGGTACGTGTAAGATCTTTTAATGCTTCATAAGGTTTTGGATAGCCTTCCCTGCGCAAGATCGTCTGTAACGCTTCGGCAACAACGGCCCAATTATTTTCAAGATCATTCGCTAGGGCCTGTTCATTCAATATCAATTTACGTAAACCTCTCAATGTCGATTTTACCGCAATTAAGGTATGTGCAAATGGAACACCGATATTACGTAACACAGTTGAATCTGTTAAGTCCCTTTGAAGACGTGAAATCGGTAATTTAGCTGCTAAATGTTCAAATATAGCATTGGCAATGCCTAAATTTCCTTCTGCATTTTCAAAGTCAATTGGATTGACTTTGTGTGGCATTGCAGAAGAGCCAATTTGACCAGCAGTGATTTTTTGCTTAAAATATTCCATGGAGATATAAGTCCATATATCACGGCACAGGTCGATGATAATATTATTGATTCGTTTTAATGCATCACAGCTAGCGGCAAAATTGTCATAGTGCTCAATTTGGGTCGTAGTTTGTGAACGATCCAATCCCAAGATAGTATTGACAAAGTTATTACCGAAGTCAATCCAGTTGGTTTCTGGATAAGCTACATGATGGGCGTTGAAATTACCTGTTGCTCCACCAAATTTTGCTGAGTACGGTACTGTGTGTAAAAGCTGTAGCTGACGTTCAATTCGTTCGATGAAAACATAAAGTTCTTTACCTAAGCGAGTTGGAGATGCGGGCTGCCCATGCGTACGGGCGAGCATTGGAATGCCTGACCAGGAGGTCGCCAAAGACTTTAATTCATGGAGCAATTCATCAATGACCGGTGTATAACTTTCTTTGATCGCCTCTTTCCAGGAAAGTGGAATGGCCGTGTTGTTGATATCCTGAGATGTTAAGCCAAAGTGAATAAATTCAAGATAATCCTGTAATCCCAGTTTTTCAAACTGATCTTTTAAAAAATATTCAACAGCTTTAACATCATGATTGGTAACTTTTTCGGTGGTTTTGATCCAGATCGCATCTTCTTCAGAAAAATTTCGATAGATATCTCTTAATTTTTCGTTCAACGTTTTATCGAAATGTTTCAACTGGGCGATTCCTGATTCGCTTAACGCTATAAAATATTCGACTTCGACGCGTACTCGATATTTTATTAAGGCAAATTCAGAGAAAAAAGCCGCGAGTTCATTGGTGTTATTGTAATAGCGTCCGTCAATAGGCGTAACTGCTGTTAAAGATGATAAAGCCATAGATTGAATGATTTTTGGCAAAGGTAAAAAAATGCTTGGAGCT
>JAQZAZ010000272.1 GCA_029239355.1 Sphingobacterium sp. | reverse complement strand
AAAAGTTCAAAAAAGGACTAAAATTGTCGCAACATTAGGCCCTGCTTCGGCAGACAAACAAGTTTTGACCAACATGATTGCCAAAGGGGTTGATGTGTGCCGGTTGAATTTCTCTCATGGCAGCCAGGCAGATCACCTTAAGGTAATCGAAACCATAAATGCAATAAATAATGAAACCGGATTCAATGTTGCCATCTTAGCCGACTTACAAGGTCCAAAGATTCGGATCGGAAAAATGAAAGAAGGCGGTGCTGTTCTCGTCAATGGTTCAAAAGTTGAAATCACCACACATGAACTCATTGGAGATGAAAATAGAATCTACATTACATACGAAAACTTTCCAAACGATGTTGAAGCCAACGAAATCATATTACTTGATGACGGAAAACTTCAACTTCGTGTTTTAGAGACCAATCATAAAGACACTGTTACCTGTGAAGTGGTGCATGGTGGTGTCCTTACTTCACGTAAAGGCGTAAACTTACCAAACACAAAAGTATCCATCCCTTCCCTAACTGAAGAAGATTTAGATAACTTGAACTTTGCATTGGATCACGGAGCTGACTGGATTGCAATGTCATTCGTTCGTTCGGCAGAAGATATTGCACAATGTAAAGAAATCATTGCTGCAAAAGGAAGCCATGCACGTGTAATCGCGAAAGTAGAAAAACCTGAAGCAATCGAAAACATCGATGCCATCATCGAAGCTACCGATGCTGTTATGGTTGCTCGTGGTGACTTGGGTGTTGAACTTCCAATGGAAGAAGTACCGGGGCTTCAAAAGATCATTGTACAAAAATGTAGAGACCTTTCAAAACCTGTCATTATCGCTACACAAATGCTGGAAAGCATGATTACTACACCGCGCCCTACACGTGCGGAAGTAAACGATGTTGCCAATTCAGTATTGGATGGTGCAGATGCAGTGATGTTAAGTGGAGAGACTTCTGTAGGTGAATTCCCAGAGATCGTGATCGAAACAATGAGCAAGATTATTATCCACGTGGAACAAACTTCTTATCCTTATTATAATGAGAAAGTTAGTGAAATTCACGACGGAACGCTTATTCCAGACGCTATTTGTGCTTCTTCAGTTTATCTTGCTCAAAAAACTAATGCTTCGGCAATCGCTGTATTAACCTCTTCCGGAGCAACGGCATTTGAAATTACAAGTTATAGACCAAATGTAGATATTTTGGTGTTTACTGGCACGCAGACACTTCTGAAACAGTTGAGTTTGCTTTGGGGCGTAAAAACATTCATTTACGACAAATTCGAAAGTACAGATGGCTCTATCCATGATGTCAATAGATTTATCGTAAAAAACAACTACGTTACACCAGGATCAATTATCATTAATACAGCCTCTACACCGTTAATTGAAAAAGGCAAAACAAATACAATCCGCGTTTCTCAGCTATAAGAAATAGGATCATAAAAAAGAAAGGCATTCTCTTAACGCGAATACCTTTCTTTTTTATTTTTTGGGATAGAGCGAATCTATCTTAAATTTGAAATCTTTCACTTTTAAACTATCTTCCAATAGCTTAAACCTTAATGAGTCACGCTGTGATTTTTTTCCCTTGGGTATTTTCTCTGTCCCCGGCATAGGCGCTAGACTATCCAGCTTTTTGAATTTCTGAACGGGCATATTATACTTTGCTGAGGCCGTATCTAATCCCAGAACGGGCATCTTGGAGTGTTTATCCTGTAATAAAGGACGATACTCTTTTTGCTTAATTTGACCAATGGCAATTCCCACTGTAAAAGATAATGCCAATGATAATACATAAGTTTTCATAACATAATCTATTTTAACTCCTAATTTACAATAACATAACCAAGATTTAAAGCAATTGCTGTTAAACATTGTTAAAACAGCTTCAAAACAAGTTAGCATCTTTATATTTGTAACAATTCAAGTAAACAACGATATTGGTTAAGAGAATAGCCCCGCAATTCAGTGTGTATGGGCTGATGATGCCCTTGAGAATATTCATTTGCAAACATAACTTAAATGAAGAAAAATAGTATTGTATTAATCATTGGACTGATGTCTTTGGCGCTGATTGGGGTATTGGCCATGCAATTCTATTTTCTGCGGGATTCCTATCGTCAAAAATCCCAGCTTTTTGATGAATCAGTCAATGCTGCACTTACAGCTGTTGCGGGGAAGCTCGAGCGTCGTGAGGTCGTAGATTTCGCCAAGGTACAACAAGAACGTAATATCGAAAAGTCCAAACGCGAGCAAGCTAAACAACAGCAATTGACAGAGCAGCTCCAGCTTCAGACCCAAATTGAAAATCTTAGGGCCAAGCTGGATCAAATCTATCAAAAGTACAAACTTGAAGAAGATAGATTAAAGGCAACCTATCCAAACATTATTAACATTGAAAATTGGTTCTACGAGACTTACGTCAAAAGAACCCAATATCAGGATCTCGTTGAAATCAATATTGTCAAAACGCCAACAAATGGGCTTTATTATCAAGAGGATGTTATTGTTTCAGCGACAAAAACAATTCCTCGTATCGAAGCTAAAGACGACAGCACGCGATTTTTGATCGTACATATCGATGATTTTAAGAGGTTACTTGGCAAGAGTATCGTAGCACTTCCACCAAGATCCAATCCTAAGCTATCCAAACGAATTTTTGAGCTTGAAACCAAATTAAACAAGCTTTCCAAAAAAAATGCAGGCTATGGTTTCAATGTTTATGACTCTGTCGCGATGCTTGGCGGCAAAAAAGCCGACTACATCGAAGATGTCGCCATCGGAATGGAACTCGCCAAAAGACCACTAAAGGACCGGTTAAACGTTATTATCGTTCAAGAACTCCTAAAGGAAGAATTGGCACAACGTGACATCAAAGTACCGTTTAATATTGAAATATGGAGCACAAGCAATATTTTGCTAAATAATATTCTCAACGAAGCGGAATTAAACGCCCCTAAAAACACTACAAAATATTCCACAGCGCTATTTAAAGGTGATATTGGTGCTGCTCCGGGAAAACTAACCATATACTTTCCAAATAAAAAAGCAATCATAGCGGACAACATGGGCTATTTGCTACTTCCTATGCTGGCGCTACTGTTCCTTTTGGTCGGATGTTTTGCCTATACACTTATTATTATCTTTAGACAAAAGAAGGTGTCTGAAATGAAAACCGATTTCATCAACAACATGACACATGAGTTTAAAACGCCAGTGGCTACGATCATGATTGCCAGTGAATCGCTCAAGGACCCTGATATCAATGCGGATCACAATCGTGTGCAGAAACTGGCCAATATCATCTACGATGAGAATGTTCGCCTTGGAAATCATATCGAACGTGTATTAGATCTAGCAAAACTTGAGAAAGAAACCCTAAAACTTGACCGTGACGATGTACATATCAATGACCTCGTTTCAGCAGTGACAGACAGTATGCAATTACGCATGCAGAATATCGGCGGGCAATTCAGTGTTGACCTTGCAGCAACAAAAGATATCGTTGTGGGGGATGAACTGCATTTTTCAAATGTGTTTTACAACCTATTGGATAATGCGATCAAGTATAGTAAAGGAGATCTACATGTGAATATTAATTCCAAAAATGTTGGCGATAATATTGTTATCACCATTGCTGACAATGGAATCGGAATGAGCCGGGATCACCTACAAAAGATATTCGATCAATTTTATCGCATTCCTACCGGAAATGTCCACAATGTTAAAGGCTTTGGCCTGGGCCTCAGTTATGTCCAGGATATATTGAGAAGACTTAATGGAAGGATCACTGTAAAAAGTGAAAAAGATAAGGGCACAACCTTCGAAGTAATTTTGCCCGTAAAAAAATAACACGTTCCTTTTTTGTATATTCAAGGAACATTAGTGAAAATTAATAGATTCATTATGCAAAAGATATTATTAGCAGAAGATGATCCCAATTTGGGGGATCTTTTAAAGGATTATCTCGAATTAAAGGGAAAATTTGACGTTACACTCTGTACAGATGGTGAAGAAGCCGTTTCCCAGTTCAAAAAAAATGATTATGACTTATGCATTTTTGATGTCATGATGCCTAAAAAAGACGGTTTTACCGTAGGTCGCGAAATCAGAAAAACAAATAGCACAGTACCGATTATCTTTGCCACTGCAAAGGGTATGATGGAAGACAAGACTGAAGCATTTGAATTGGGTGGGGATGATTATATTACTAAACCATTCCGTGTTGAGGAGCTACTTCTTCGGATTAATGCCCTGTTAAAACGCAGTGTTAGAGACAAAGATGATGAAGTTGTCGCCGACAAATTTGAAATTGGAGATTACTTCTTTGACTATACAAGCCAACAAATTTCCTATAAGGGTCAGACGCAAAAACTATCAACCAAAGAGGCCGAGTTACTTCGTCTGCTCTGTTTAAAAAAGAATGATGTATTGACCCGTGAAGAAGCTTTATTGAAAATATGGCATGACGACAATTATTTCACAGGAAGAAGCATGGACGTATTTCTCAGCAAACTTCGGAAATATCTAAAAGAAGATAGCAAGGTCGAAATCGTCAACGTCCATGGAAAAGGTTACAAACTCTTGGTGAGCTAAAGGCAATGGGGTGGAATACTAATTCTCGATTTCACCCTCCTTTCCAATGAAAAGAAAGAAATAAAACATTTCTATTCTTAGTAGAATATAAAAAATAAATGCACTTTTATATAAAATTTGCATATCAAAAAAAAATGTGCTAACTTAGCGTCGCTTATAGAGAAAGGCAGAGGGAATAGACCCGATGAAGCCTTAGCAACCTGTCCCTTGACAAGGTGCTAAATTCTACCC
>JAQZAZ010000271.1 GCA_029239355.1 Sphingobacterium sp. | reverse complement strand
GCTCAATAATCTTAACAGTATTAATATTGGTGCTATTTCTAGGCAACAAAGGTACAAAATTAAATAGGAAATTGAAAATTTATACATTGACATAATATGAGCCGCTGTCTTGAGAAATCGATATAAGAATAACAACGCCGCTCCGATAATAGCCAGATGTAAAACGATGCCAACAGTCGTTAATGGCACGAGGCTCAATGTTAATAACACCGGCAGCATCAGAAATAATGTATTAAAATAAATCAGATATAACACGGTCACATATTCTTTGACAAGTTTTCTAATTTCAAAAACGAAAGACAAAAATCGGATAAAACCGATTTTAAAAGCAAATAACCCGCCGACCATTCCAACGGTTTTAATATAATTGGGGAAGGTAATAAAATCAAAGCGGTTTAATTCATATGCATAAAATAAGCTGACAAATAACGCCATCGCGCCTGAAAACAATATAAAAAGAAAAATGAACGGCCAGGAGGTCAAGATCGTATCTTCCTTACTAACGGACAAAAGCACCCGGTCATCAAAATAGCCCTGAAAAACCAATTTGATATCGGACGGAAAAAAGACACGAATTAAGCCAACGCCAAATATCAAAAAGAGTACCGTAAATAATATCCAATTTTCACGATGTGGCTTAGGACTGCCGTATTGCCGCTCCAAGGCCGTATTACGTTGCTTTCCTTTAAAATATTGTTTTACATCATAATCATATATGTTGTGAATAACCAATCCCTCCGCTTCCACAGTAGCAATACGATATTGTTTTTGAAGTTTGGGGTTCAACGATGCTAATACCTGCTGGTTTGGTGATGGCACAGAATCGCTCAAAATATGTATACTATCAGATGCCGCTATGTTACCTCGGGCAACCTCCAGCACTGTCCGGCGCTGTGCATTCAATTGCATTACCGAACACACAAAGAGGATTACAAATACAATATAATATCTAAAGATGTTAACTTTCATTGAAATAAATTGTCCCTATCGGCCATCCAGAAATCAAAAGCCGTCTGATTCGAAACTCTTTTTTATGGTCGTAAAGTTAGGATAAAAAGTTATATTGCATTCAAAAAATCTTATAGAACATGCCAAAAGAAATAACACGCTGTCAATGGTGCGGATCTGACGAACAGTATGTCGACTATCACGATAAAGAATGGGGGCGGCAGGTAAAAGATGATAAAACTTTATTCGAATTTTTGGTCCTAGAATCCGCGCAAGCTGGTTTGAGTTGGATTACTATCCTTCGCAGAAGATCGGCCTACAAAGAAGCTTTTGCTGATTTTGATGTTGATCAAGTAGCCAACTATACAGCCAATGATGTAGAACTGCTTTTAAAAGACTCCGCGATTATTAAACATCGAAATAAAATTGAATCGACTATTTCGAATGCGATACTATTTAAAAAAGTCCAATCTGAATATGGTAGTTTTTACAATTACCTGTATACATTTCTGCCGGAACAACAACCCATAATCAACCATTGGCCGAGCTCACAGTACGTTCCAGCAACAACCGCTATTTCTGATAGAATAGCAAAAGACATGAAAAAAAGAGGATTTAAATTTTTTGGTTCCACCATTTGCTATGCCTATATGCAAGCGGTAGGCATGGTCAATGACCATATTGAAACTTGCTCCTTTAAATATTAGTACATATCAACAACTGCAAGACCTACATCATGACGCTATGTAGGCCTTGCCCATTAGGAACCGTAGCTATCCCCCATTACAGGCTTTAACGATCTTGCTACTTGACTTATTGTTCAATCAAAACCCTAGTTAAGCCCGGAATTTACATAGCAGAAATTTCAAAACGAATAATCAAAGTGCAGATCTAGACAGGAACATTTTTATAAATATCGGGAAGATTTCGACATAAGCCATTATAATCCATTCCATAGCCTACCACAAACTCCTTGTTTATCTCAAAACCGACATACGTCAGTTCTTCAAAATGATATTGTAATGCTTCAGGCTTTACCAGGAGGGCACAAGCGATAACACTAGCCGGATTCAACCGCTTTACAGCATCTAAGGTGTGTTTCAACGAGTGGCCGGAGTCTACAATATCTTCCACAATAATTACATCACGCCCTTCCAGATCGATACCCAACCCCAAAAGTTCATTTAATTCAGTTTGCCCTGTACCAATGTAGGAAGCTAATTTGATAAAAGACATCTCACAGGGAATGTCTATTTGTTTGAGCAAATCTGCCATAAACATAAAACATCCATTTAAAACACCTATAAAAACAGGCTGCTTATGCTCATAGCGTAGGCTGATATCTATGCCCATCAATCGAACCCTTTTTTGAATCTGTTCATCTTCAAAAAGTGGTTCAAAAAGCAATCCGTCAATTTCTATCTTTTTCATCTATTTAAATTATTATCCATCCGTCAATTTCCGCTTTACAGGCGCTCATAAAGCCATCGGCCCTTTCGATCGTAATGAAGCTATCCGATTTAACCAATTCTTTGTATGACCGAATAAAATCATCATGGTTGCATCCCTCTATGTTATCGCCAAGCCCCGTCCTGTATTATTTCCGGGCGCTTGCCATCCAGATCACTAACTAATCCAGGTCACTTCTGCTATTTTTTCGAACGCTGGGTCGTCTCGTCTTCTGTTTTTTCCTTTTCTTCTTTATTCCTGCCGAGGATTTTATCGAATATAGATCTTTTATGTTTTTGCGGTTCGGCCGTTTCTTCATCCTCTTTATCAGGATCAGACATTTTTTTAATGGTTTTGGGAACAGTCAACCCCTCGATATTATCAGTAGACGGGCGACCTTCCAGATCGTCGAACAGCAAGGGATCATCGCCCATATCCAATGTATCTATCGAATCCACAACAGCAGGTCTGGCTGCACGCAGGTGTGGTTGCAATACCACCTCATAAAAACCATAGGCCGATGTGGTTGAATCAACACCAATTTGGCCTGTCTTGGTCATGATATACCCATAGGTATTAAAATACCGCAACATATTTCCTTTAAGATGCCCTGTCCAGTCAAAAAAGTTCAGTCCTTTCTTCGGACGTGGTACGATACTCGATAAAAATATACTTTCCCCAAGCCCCAGTTGGGCCGGTGTTTTTCCAAAATAATAACGGGCAGCCTCTGTGATCCCATATACATTATTGCCCCATTCGATGACATTGAGATAAACCTCATACATACGCTTTTTACTGACTTGCTGCGAACGCTCCATCAACCAGACTAATAAAATTTCCTCCAATTTACGGACGACAGTTTTGTTTCTGTTCAGAAATACATTTTTCACCAATTGCATCGATATCGTACTTGCGCCTCGCTTGAACCCCTTTTCTTTGATATTTGTAACGATGGAGAGCATAAAAGCTTTCTCCTCAAAGCCTTTATGCTTAAAGAAAAATGGGTCTTCAGTATTGATCAAACTAATCTGCATATAACGGGAGATCTGGTCTAATGGTGTAAAATTCGGATTTTGTGGTCCTACGACAATCTCGCGCATGGGCTTGCCATCCTCATAAGCGGTATAAGTAAAGGGCGAATTTAACATACCAATATTGGCTTCGCCCCATTTAATGACTCGCAGATCTTTATCATCCATTCTGGAGGAAAAAAGAAGCTTATCCGGCCTTTTTAACTCCAGAGCGAAATTTAAATCATATTGAATATGGCCTTCAACCTGAATGCCATCCAAACCAGGAAATAATCCGACCGGCATAGCGTCAAAAAAATCCTGCGCTTTAATTTTATCGGTGTGCACAGCTAAGAAAATCTCCTTTTCAGGTTTATGGACATATTTTATGTAAGGAGAAAAAACAAAATCTTTTACTTGTACTGTACTTTCCTTACTAACTTCAATAGAAGAAGCCCCAATATTAAGTGCCCCCTGCATCGTCGCTTCGGGAAAAATAACATCTTTGCTGGAAATTCGCCAGTGGTTTACTTTCAGATTTTTAAATCCCCATTGTCCATGCAATTCCAACAGTTCTTTATTACGTCGATTGGCTTTATCCAATCGAAAGGATATCTCATCAAAGCTAACTGCCAGACCAAATTTACGCTGTAGTAAAGGCAGGTTTACTTCCTTTTTATCCGAAAAAAGACGTAGATCACATTCCTGATTGTCCGAATCTATTGTTCCTGTTAGGTTCCACGCAGCCTCATGATCGTTCAACAAAAATTTGGATTCCATATCACCACCATCAATGACAGCCGAAGGAATGACAATACGCTGTGCCGTGCTGTCATCTTTGTAGGAAAGCTCAAGATTTTTGAGATCCAGATCGTTTGGGATCTTAAAAAATACATTTTTCAGCAAGCGATCCGCCAAAGCCGCTAAATTCTGTTTTGGATTATCATTCTCGATCGTATCCTTCTTTTGTTTCTTAAACAAAAAATCATAGTTGCTAATCGAATCTTTCTTGACCAGTGACACGGTAGCATTATCCAGAATAACCTCCCCGAGTTTTACATCGCCGAATAAAAGTGGCCAGAGTTTAACAGATATGGTTAGGTCATTAATTTGTGCCAGTGGTTCCCTATTTTTAGGTAATAACTGTATATTTTTAAACTGCACTGCATTAATTCCCTGAAAAGCATAATATTGAATTTTTAAATCCATATCATACTTTTCCAGCAGTTTAGCTTTTGCCTTATTGATGGCTCCCATGAGCATCCCATCTCTCTTTTGATAAGCATAAGTACCTAACGCGATTACCAAAATTAAGAAAACAGCCAAAGTAATATAAAGCCATCGCCACTTGCGGGACTTCAGAGATGTTATAAATCGATTGGACATAATTACAATTTCATGCAAATCCATGCATATCAATAGTCAAACTTAG
>JAQZAZ010000058.1 GCA_029239355.1 Sphingobacterium sp. | reverse complement strand
TATTGTTTACAATTTCTTGTAAATTATCGTTTTCTAATTCTTGTAACATGATTTTATTATTAAGGTGATTGATGGAGAAATCAACAGGAGCCGGGATAAAGGCCCCTGTTGATAAGACCTGAGGTCCTTTATTGTTAGTGTTTAGCTAAATAGTCAGCCACACCTTTTCTATCTGCATTCATTGCATCTTTACCTTCTTCCCAGTTTGCAGGACATACTTCGCCAAATTTTTGTACGTGAGCGTAAGCGTCGATCAAGCGTAAATATTCTTTTACGTTACGGCCCAAAGGCATGTCGTTTACAGACTCGTGGAATACGCGGCCAGTTTCGTCGATCAAATAAGTAGCTCTGTAAGTAACAGCAGATCCTTGTGCTAATGTACCGTACTCAGGGTGCTCTACTTCTTGAACGTCCAGGATACCCAATACGCTAGATAAGTTGCGGTTGGTATCAGCTAAAATAGGATATTCAACACCTTCGATACCGCCATTATCTTTTGCCGTGTTTAACCAAGCAAAGTGAACTTCGTTTGTGTCGCAAGAAGCACCGATTAAAACGGTATTACGTTTTTCAAATTCAGCAGCAGCCTCTTGAAAAGCGTGTAATTCTGTAGGACATACAAAAGTGAAATCTTTTGGATACCAGAACAAAAGTATTTTTTTACCTTCTTTAACTGCTTTTTCGAAAATGTTGATCTGCAAATTGTCGCCTAAATAATCAATTGCATCTACTGTAATGCTTGGAAAACTTTTACCTGTGAAACTCATAATATATCTTTCTTTTTTTGTTGACACAAAGATAAGGTAACCCAGATCAAAAAGCGAATTGATTTTACCAATACACTATCATCAAAATCTATTATGACTAGAATGTAACAATAAGTTTTTATTATATTAATATAAGCTGTCTGAGGGTTTTCGATCCGAATCGGGATTTGGTGAAAAAATAAAACAATTCATACTGGGACAGTTACAGATTAATGCGGCAAAATAGTTGCACAAATGCTGCGCAAAACCTACTTTTGCGACGTTCTATTTCAGAATAGCACAATGCTGGAGGGGTTCCAGAGCGGTCAAATGGGACGGACTGTAAATCCGTTGCTTCGGCTTCGAAGGTTCGAATCCTTCTCCCTCCACATTTTTTTTCTTTAAATTTTCCTTTAAATTTTTTCGCTCAGATAATTAATGCCTTGTACCAATGGTGGATCGTTGTCTAGGCATATTGTGCTTGTGTTTATATGGCGGTATTGCTGGTTGATAACACTGTGGCACAGTCAACTTGCGGCATAGTCCAATAGATCATAACTCAGATCGCCAGCTGCAGATTCAATGACCTGGCTGGGTATTCCGTTTTATCATGTTAATAGGCGGCCTGAGCGGCTTTTTTACGCCAGAAATGCATTGATAGCATATCTTCGATGATTGTCTTGGCTTTTTGTTTTGCGGTTGATCTTAATAGGACTGAATACTTTTTTGTATCCTGATTGTGGAGGTTTGCAAAAATATGGGATAGATTTTCATCTAGCTATTGACTTATTTATAAAATAAACCTAAGTTTGGCTTTTGAAAGGGCCCCGTAGTTCAACGGATAGAATAGATGTTTCCTAAACATTTGATAGCAGTTCGATTCTGCTCGGGGCTACATGAGAGAAGGGGTATTTCGATATCGCTTTTCATTGCAGGAGAAATCGTTATAAAAAGCATTTCTCCTGTTTTATTTTAAGGAATTTTACTATTTCGTAACTCCTCCACTAATTGGAGCATTGCGTAATTGGTCCATTTTCGCAACAGCAACCCGTATCGGCAATTCGGGAAATAGACCATGGATTTTCAAGCTCTAAGACTGTCTTTTGGCCGGGAAATATCCAGTTTGGCTATTAACTGGACTGCGGTTCCTTAAATAAAGATAACCTTCCCACCATACCGAACATGAGCAAGCCAAAGCAAGCGAAAATACCGTAGGAATAACGTAGACTAAAAGCTTCTGCGATATAACCGATCAGTGGCGGGCCCATAAGAAAACCAAGATAGCTAATACTGGAAACCATAGCCAAAGCCACACCAGATGATACATTTTTATTTTGACCTGCGATACTATAGATAGAAGGCACGTTACAGGCAACACCGATGCCTACAAGCATAAAGGCCAGTGTGCATACAATAAACTGAGGAAAGACGACCGAGGTCATCATACCAACAAACATCAATATTCCGCTATATTGCAACGTTCGTTTGCGGCCCAGTTTCCGGATCACTGCATCACCCACAAAACGACCGGTAGCCATCATGATCATAAAAGAAGCATAGCCCACCACAACAAACTTTTCGGGGGCATGGACGATTTCCTTAAAATATACACCGCTCCAGTCAAACATAGCACCCTCGGTTGCCATGCTGAAAAAGCCAATGATACCAAGTTGCAAAAGACTTCCCTCCGGCTTGGAAAAGAAACTTCTTTTTTCTTTCTGTGGAGATTTCCCCGGAACCAGATAGCGTTGGTTAATTAAAGTGTTGCCGGTGACAAAAATCAATATGATCAAGAAGTGCGATAGGGTATCCAGGCCAAGGTTCATGGTGAGCAGTCCGACCAACGCGCCGGTAAAACCAGCGATACTCCAGGCGCCATGGAAAGAAGTCATAATAGACTTTTTATAGATCAGCTCAGTGGCTACGCCCTGTGTATTGACCGATATATTACACATATTTCCCGTTACGCCGAAAAGAAAAAGAACTGCACCCAGTTGCCAGGCATTTTGCGCAAAGGCGATAGCACACAAGACCAACGCATAAGCAATAGGCACGATCCGCAATACTTTGGCACTGCCATATTTGGTAACCAGCTTGCCTGAAAGAGCCATTGTTGCCAATTGCCCTACAGGGAGCATCAGTAAGATTGTTCCCAGCTGTCCTTCGCTCAGGTGAAGACGTTCCTTGATGACAGGGATACGGCTAGCCCAGGATGCGAAAGCAATGCCTTGGCAAAAAAAGAATAATGATACAGCAATCCGTATCCGATTACGTTTATTGTAAAGGTCTTCTTCTGAGGGAGTTATCGTTGCGTCCATAGTATTTGATTTGAGCGTGCAAAGTTACGGATAAGTATTTCATTTCGCGACAGGATCAATAAAGAAATTTAAGCGCCCGGCCTGAAGAAAACTGATCCTTAAAACTGGGAATAGAAATAACGATAAAAAGAAGTGAAAATTATCTTCGGAAAAAGAGCTAATTATCTTCTCTTGTTGGGTTTTCTAAACCTGAAAGTTGTGATAATTATCTTCTTTGTGTTAACCTCTTTATTATTAGTCTGATGTGCTTGGGGGATAACTCAAACTTGTCTATCGTTATATACCCGTCGGCCGTCAGCATGTATTACCTTTTTACTTTAAATATACGAAGTTGTTTCAAGAAGATGTGGAAAAACATGCTCAAATACAATTAAAATGTAAAATTCGCAATACAGCGATAATTTTTCAATAAGCTATTCTATTTTTGTTTATGGCGAACAATTATTAGCCTCCTAGATACAATGATAAAAAAATTGCTTTTGAGTGCAGTTCTGGCCTATGGTGGAACTGCTTATACCGTTGCGCAGCAACCCACATTTTTGTCTCATCCCACATTGACGCCCGACGGGAAGGTGATGGTATTCAGTTATGAAGGTGATCTTTGGAAAGTAGCAAGTGAGGGCGGCGTAGCTGTCCGGCTTACGGGTATGGAGGGAAATGAGATCAATCCCCGGATCTCTCCGGACGGCAAATGGATGGCATTCTCGGCCAATCAAAATGGGAATATGGATATCTATGTGATGCCCTTGGCTGGAGGAGATATCCGCCAATTGACCGCGCATGATGCCTCGGATGAAGTGGACAGTTGGAGCTGGGACAGTAAAACACTCTATTTCACTTCTACGCGCTATAATCGCATGGGCGGCTACCAGGTCTCCTTGGAGGGTGGTACGGCAACACGCTTATTACCACATTTTTTCAATTATATCAGCGGTATCGTACCCACGCCTTCGGGCGAGCTCCTGTTTAACGATAGCTGGGAAGGATATAGTTCGGCAAATCGTAAGCGTTATAAAGGTGCGTTCAACCCGGATATTCATTCCTATAATCCCAAGACAAAAACCTTTCAACAATATACAGACTATTCCGGAAAAGATCTTTGGCCTACAGCAGATCAAAAGGGAAACATATATTACGTTTCGGATGAAAACAATGGTGAATACAACCTGTACAGGCTGAATGGTAAGGCCAAAATTGCATTAACAAGCTTTCCGGAGTCCATTAAACGACCTTTTGTATCAGCAAACGGTGATAAAATTGCATTTGAAAAGGGTTATCAGCTCTATATTTACGATGTCACCGGAAAGAAAACGGTACAGCCCAATATCGCTTTAAACCGCAATCAGGTCCTTGGCAAGCTGAAGGAATTCGATATTTCGGGTAATATCAGCAATTTTGATGTTTCGTCCGACGGGAAAAAAATAGCGTTTGTATCCAGAGGAGAGTTATTTGTATCCGATAGCGAAGGTAAATTTGTCCGTCAGATGCCCGGCCAGGGGGAACGTGTCATGGAAGTCAAATGGCTCAAGGATAGTAAAACCTTGCTGTATAGCCAAACCTATCAAGGGTATCAGAACTGGTTTTCCCGTACGGCAGACGGCAAGGGTGAAGTAAAGCAATTAACGCAGGATCTGCGCAATAACCGCGATATTACATTCAATGCGGATAAAACCAAGGCTGTCTATCTGAGTGGTCGGGATGAAGTGCGCACATTGGACCTGACGAACTTAAAGAGCCAGACCGTCGTCAAAGATGAAATCTGGGCATTTCAAAATTCATCGCCTTCATTTTCTCCAGATGGACACTACCTGTTGTTTACAGCAATACGAAATTTTGAACAGGATATCTTTGTCCATAACCTTAAGAGCGGACAAACGACCAACCTGACCAATACCGGTGTCTCTGAGACAAGCCCCTATTGGTCCCCTGATGGGAGGTATATCTATTTTGCGAGCAATAGAACAAAGCCCTCCTATCCTACCGGAATGCAAAACTCGAGCATTTTCCGTATGGCCCTGACCAATTTTGACCAGCCTTACCGTAGTACGAAGTTTGACGAATTATTTGCTCTGCCAGCAGTAAAGAAAGATTCGGCAGCCAATAAACCAACAGCGCCAAAAAAAGAAAACGACGCCAAGGACAAAAGTAAGACCAATGCAGCGAAGAATAAGCCGGCAGCACCTAGTTCAGAACCGAAGAAAACTGTATTGGTACAGCTTGATATAGAGGGCCTGAGGGATCGTATCGAGCAGGTCAGTCCTGCATTTGGGACACAATACAATCCCTTGGTGGTCCAAAAAGCAGATAAATCGTATGTCTTCTATTCATCTGATCATGAAGGGAAGTTCAGCGCTTATCGTACAGTTTATGAACCATTCACAGCGCCAAAAACTGAAAAAGTAATCGAAGGCGGGATGGGACAGGTGCAGGAATCGGCAGGCAAGTACTTTGTTTTGCACCGAGGTATCATACAGAAATATAACCTTGACCTGAATAAACTTGATGCGATAACCATGAGCTTTAAATTCAATAGAGATCTGGAAAAAGAGTTTAACCAGATGTTTTATGAGACCTGGGCCAATCTGGAGGAAAATTTCTACGACAGCAATTTTCATGGCGTAGACTGGACGGCAACAAAAAAGAAATACGAAAATTATCTGCCTGGAATCAATGATCGTAATGACCTGCGTATTCTCCTGAACGATATGTTAGGGGAGCTCAACTCATCACATTTGGGTTTTAGTTCGATGGGAGCTGAAGAACGTAAACCATTTGGCTTCGTAACGAACGAAATCGGAGTGGAATATGATAGCGAAAACCCTTATAAGATCAGCCGAATCATAAATAATGGCCCCGCAGCAAAGAAAGAGGTGGATATTAAAGCAGGTGATGTGCTGGTTGCTGTCAATGGTGTTAAATTAAGCACGACGATAGATCGGGACAGCTATCTTACCTGGCCATCATTGGAGGAAGAAGTGCAGCTGACACTAAATCGCAATGGGAAGGAAGTTCATACCAATGTGCGGCCTGTTTCCAGTACGGCCTTTAGGGAATTGATTTATGATGAATGGATCAGGGACAACCGTAGCCGAGTTGACAAATTGAGTGGTAACAAGATAGCCTATTCGCATATGAAGAATATGTCGGGCGGAGAATTGCAACGTTTTCTCATAGATATGGCTGAGCAGGAGAATAATAAACAAGGAATTATCTTAGACCTACGCTATAATACTGGAGGAAATGTGCACGATGAAGTATTGCGCTTTTTGTCGCAGCGTCCTTACCTACAATGGCAGTATCGTGGTGGAAAACGAGCGCCACAAAGTAATTTTGCACCCGCTGCCAAGCCGATCGTGCTTTTGATCAATGAACAGTCTTTAAGTGATGCCGAGATGACTGCAGCAGGATTCAAAGCACTAAAACTTGGTAAGGTCATCGGCAATGAAACTTACCGCTGGATCATCTTTACTTCCGGTAAAGGACTGGTTGATGGGTCTTTCTACCGATTACCTTCTTGGGGATGTTATACCCTGGATGGTCAGGATTTGGAGCAGACAGGTGTCGCACCGGATATCCTCGTGAAAAATACAGTTCAGGATCGGGTGGAAAATAGGGATCCTCAATTGGAGCGGGCGATACAAGAAATTCTCGGTGATATCAAATAAGGAGTTATCCTGCGGGATAAAGTTTAATAAATGGGCACGCCACTTTGGGCGGCCCATTTTATTTTGGATTATTTTTAGCTTAACGCTTTTGAAGAATTTTGGCGGTTGTACGTGCTGTCCAGAAAAGCCATTTAAATCAGCAGTTGCTTCGTTTCAGAAGTTACTTCGCTTCGGATCCTTATTGATCAGGAACAGGCGTTTTCAGAAAAAACAGTGTTAGGCTTCTGGGGCCTTGGGCGCCGCGAACCAGTGTTGCTCCAATGTCTGCTGTAGCCGAAGGGCCCATGACGAAGCAGCCATATTCCGATGCATTGAAATCAATCTGCCGGTATGCCGTATGCATGTTCTCGGTGATGGTATCGGGATCTAGCAAAACGGCCAAATGTTGACTTAAAAATCCGAGAGAATTAATTTTTAACGAGTTTTCGGTCAACCAGACCATGCCCATTTCAGCAACGCCAAATTCGGCACGGATGATGCCTAAGTCGACATCGTCCAGATCTCTGGGGTGAGCAACGTCCGCGATGGTCTTATTCCCTTCCCATTCGGCTGTAGCCGAACAGATGACCGCAGCTCCGCCCAATTTATCACGCATGATCTGCTGGCATTCAGCAATGTCGCTCAGGTCATGGCAGACGCCGCCAACAAGCGCCAGCGCATCAATAAATTGCTGTTTCAGAACCGCTTTGTCTTTTATTTTCGTGAATGTGGGTACTTGCGGATAAGCTATTTTTTCTTTGGGAAGATGTTTTCTGATATTACCCAAAAGTTGGTGTAAGTCGCTCATTGGTCAATAATATATGCGTTTCTCTACGTGTCGTTATTTTACTCTATTTTTGATATACCAGTCTCGGAAGGTCTCCTTCTGGATGGCTGGCATTTGTCTATTTTTGCCCCAGGCATTCAAAGTTTTATTGTATACCAGCCAATCGGGAGCAAGTTTAAGTCCGTAATAGCCTAATTTTTCAGCTCTTCTAAACCATTTTGGACTACCAAACAGTTTTCCTGCGACGTTAAATGCATAGTGGAGGCAGGGTTTGGACTCTTTGATACGCACCATATGCTGGCGCCATAGCGTGATCTGTTCGGCGATATTGATATGGACGGGGCACACTTCTGTACAGGAGCCGCACAGCGACGAATGAAAAGGTAATTCACTGTATTTTTTATCATCAAACGTTGGATCGATAATGATGCCGATGGGGCCGGAATAAGTTGCTCCGTACGCAATGCCACTGCTTCTTCGATATACAGGACAAGTATTCATGCAGGCACCGCAACGGATACATTTTAACGAATACCAAAACTCCGCTTTACCCAGTCGTTCAGAACGGCCATTGTCGGTTAGGACAATATGGAGCTCGGCTCCTTTTTCGCGCGGTCCCATAAAATGGGAGGTATATTGTGTGGCCGGTGTGCCGAGTGCGCTGCGGGACAAGAGGCGAATAAACAGTCCGAGATCCTCTGTTTTCGGGAGGATCTTTTCGATTCCGATACTGGCAATATGTAGCGGGGGAATTGCCGCTGTCAGATCTGCATTACCTTCGTTGGTACAGACAACAAACGCCCCGGTTTCGGCCACGGCAAAGTTTGCTCCCGTGAGCCCAGCATGAGCTTCCAAAAACTTTGGTCGTGCATTGTTGCGCATGGCTTCGGTCAGCTCCTGAGGGTCTTTATTGTTGGGGTCGGTTCCGATGGTTCTTGCAAACAGTTCAGCAACATCGTCCGTCGTTTTATGGATGGCAGGCATCACAATATGGCTGGGCATTTCGCCCGACAGTTGTTGGATGCGTTCGCCGAGATCCGTTTCGATAAGTTCGATGCCCCGCGATTCCAGGTAAGGGGCCATTTCACATTCTTCTTGTAGCATGGACTTACTTTTGACGATTTTGGTGGCATTGTGGCTTTTGAGGATCTCATAAATGATGCGGTTGTGATCTTCAGCCGTCTTGGCGAAGTGTACTACTGTGCCTCGTTTTGTGGCAGCCGTGACAAACTGTTTTACATATTGATCAAGGTGGGTCAGCGCATGTTCTTTGATCTGTGAAGCGAGGTCGCGCATCTGTTCCCATTCGGGAATGCTGGCGGCCATACGATCACGTTTCATGCGTGCATTCCAAAGATTTTTATCGTGTGTCGGTTGATGCACGTCATCCATATGGATGAATGCAGCAGCATTTTTCTCAACGTTTATTTTCATTCGCTTAAATTTCATTTAATCATGCAATGTTTGTTTCCTTTGGGCGTTCATACGATTAAAAGTATCTCCGCCTTAATAAGGGCCGTTGTTCAATACTTGGGCGATATGTACAAATTTTAAAGGTGATTTGTCCCTTTCAGCAATCCCCTGCTGATGCATGAGGCAAGACATATCAGGGGATACCACATACGCTACTTCCTGCCTTTCGTAGTCTGCGACTTTATCTTGCCCCATTTTAACACTTACCGCTTCATCGGTCACACAGAAGGTGCCTCCAAAGCCACAGCACTCATCTGGTCGGTCCAAATGCTTTACAGTTATACCGGAGACCTTATGAAGAAGTTCTTCGGTTTTATTGAATTTAGGTTCCTGCCATTCGGATCGGGATTGAATACGCAGTCCGCGGATTGCGGAGCAACTGTTGTGTATGGCTACGCTATGGTTAAAGGATGTCCATGGAAATTCGCTGACCTGTAATACATCTGTTAAAAACTCGACAAGTTCGAAGGTATTTTTGCGGATCTGTTGTACTTGGGTAGTCTGCGGAATGGCGTCAAAATGTTGGCGTACATGCTTTACGCAGCTTCCTGCGGGGCCAACGATGTAATCAAAGCCTTCAAAATTTTTGCAGAAAAGCGCCTCAGCAGCCGCTGCATTTTTCTGGTCGCCCTCATTTCCCATCGGTTGTCCGCAACACGTTTGATCTAGCGGAACAATGACCTCAACACCGAGCTTTTCTAATAATTCTAGTGTAGCAATACCGACTTTTGGGTAAATGGCATCTATATAACAGGGAATAAATAGTCCAACACGCATAGTAGTGATTTAATTGAGGGCTAATTTTACAAATAAATATCGGTATTACTGTTCTTAGCTATCCTGTCCTAACGAGAAATTACCAAACACAATTCGTTAGTAGTAACAAACGACGAAAGGCTTTGTTTGTACAGCATTGGAATGGTAACTGAGATTTCCGCTCTTTATGAATTATTCGCTGGAATTCGTTAAATTTATAAGACTAACCCTAGTTGACCTGTATGTTTACAGCTGTATATATCGATTTAAAGAAGGAGATATTGCCTGTGAATAAGCCTATTCGCGGGGCGAGGTTGTCATTTTTGCCTTGCGCTGTAGTTGTTCTTACCCTGTTCTCCCAATAAATTCTATCTATTTAAATTATCTTTATGTATATGCAATTATTCTAAGAGCCGTGTAACAAAGTAACCAAGAGATAGGCTATTTCTATTTTCTAAATAACTAAAAATCTCGCTGGAATTTCATAAAACTCAAAAAAATACGGCTTAATGCTTGACTTTTTCTGTGGGGAACCTTACATTTGAACCATCGAATGACTTCGTAGCTCAGTTGGTAGAGCAACAGACTCTTAATCTGTGGGTCCTGAGTTCGAGCCTCAGCGGGGTCACTATCTAAAAAAGCCGTTTTACGCAAGTAGGATGGCTTTTTGCATCTTTAGCGGCTGTCTTAATCGGTTTATCCCACGCTGAATCCGCTGAATAAGACCGTTTTCATGTCCTTGTAGGGCAGGGTATATTAGGATGATCAAGGAAAGATTGAATGCACCTAAACGGAATTTCCCAACTATTGATTTTAATTTTGATTTTCAGGATCTGCATCTTGTCATGTTAGATAAATTGTCAAATCGTAAAAACGAACTACCAGTTACTTAATTCAGTAAATTTATTCCGTAAATTTGTCTCGGAGACAACAAGTTTATGGAAGACAAGAAGATTTCAATATTGTACGTTGATGATGAAGAGAATAATTTAATTTCCTTCAAAGCAACGTTTCGTTTAAAATATAAGGTATTTACAGCCATCAGTGGCGCCGAGGCAATTGACCTTGTCAAAAATAACCCAATCGATATCATAATCACAGATCAGCGGATGCCTGAAATGACTGGTGTAGAGTTTTTGGAGAAAATAATAGAAATTAATGCCACTTCAATGCGTATACTTTTAACTGGGTATACTGATATGGCTGCGGTTGTCGATGCCGTTAATAAGGGAAAGATATTTCATTATCTCAATAAGCCTTGGAGCGAAAAGGAACTTGATGACACGATTCAGCACGCTTATGAGGTGTATATGGAAAGGCAAAAAATAATCGAAACAAATGCAAAACTCGAGTCATCCAATGATCAATTGGAGTTTATGTTACGTCAAAAGCTTCTTTCCTAAAAACAAAGACTTTTAAGAAAGAAGCACTTATTTGCTCGGTATATTAACCGTAAAGGTTGTGCCTGTCCCTAATGGCGAATGAACATCGATCGTTCCCTGTAATTTCAGAAGAGCGTTTTGCACATTATATAAGCCAAAACCCATACCCTTGGCCTGATCACTACCTCTAAAAAACAGTTTGAAAATATCATTGATGTGTTGGGGAGAAATGCCAATACCATTATCACTCACTACGATCTTCGCCTTTTTGTCCGATACGTCAACAGATAAGCTGACGAACGGGTCTGTTTGATTTTTTTGCTGATACTTGAAAGCGTTTGATAGTAAATTGTGTAAAATCAATTCGAGAATTGCCTTGTCACATTTGAATGGTTCTTTCTGCTCAACACGGATATTAAAGGTTACATCTTTGTTTTGTGTATACATTTTATAGAACTGTCTTACGTTGCCGAAAAGTTCATCAAAATTAATTTCAGCGAGCATGAGCTCCCCTCGGCGCAATAGATAGTAGTCCCGCAAACTATCAATATAGGCATCCAGACTGACCAATGAACTATCCATTAGAGCAAGCAGTTCATGAATGCGGTCTATATCGTCAAATTCTAGCCCTAGTTTTACCGCAGAGAGTACGCCTGTTAAAGGATCACGTAAATCATGACTCACACTATAGGCAAATTTATCCAGCTCATCGTAGGCTTTCTGTAGTTCTTGGTTCTTTGTCTCTAATAAAGAGTTTGTGACATAAAATTTATTTGCTTCTTCGATCGCTGAAATAATCTCTTCTCTCATCCATGGTTTGCGGACAAAGCGAAAGATATGGCCCTTGTTGATTGCATCGATAACCGTATCCATGTCAGCATAAGCAGTCAATAAAATACGGATGGGTTTTGGAAAATCTTTTTTGATGCGGTGCAGAAAGTCTATTCCCCGTTCTTCGGGCATACGCTGATCACAAAAAATCACACGGATATCCGAATTGGAGCGAAGTATTTTCTCGGCTTCAGCTGTATTCGATGCGGTATGAATGACATAGTCGTATCTAAAATTCGCTTTAAAACCAATCAAGTTATTTGCTTCATCATCAATATATAATATTTCAAGCTCCGTCTGCATAATTTTTATAATCTGGTTTATTTACCAAAAATGAACGAAATTAGTAATAATTTATCGAACTCATTGGGTTTACTTTTGCATCAATTCTTTTGTTGTATGGGGATGTGTAGCGTAAAGGCTGTTCCCGCTCCTATTTCTGATTCTACAATAATCTTACCATGGTGTTTAGCAATGGTATTATAGGCGATAGACATCCCCAGCCCTGTTCCCTCGCCGACATCTTTTGTCGTGAAAAAGGGTTCAAAAATTCGTTCCTGAATGCTTTTTGGAATACCGACACCATTGTCTGCTATTTTGACATAAATACTGGATTGCTCCTCGACAATTCCGGTTTCTAGCCATAGTTTACCCCCTCCACCACCACCGAATTTTTTGTTGATGGCGTAAATGGCATTTGTTATAATATTCAGAAATACTTGGTTCAATTTTCCCGCATGACATTCTACCATCGGTAGTTGTCCGTAGTTTTTTTCTACTTCGATCGTGTTACTAATCAAACTGTTAAGTATTACCAACGTAGATGCTATACCTTCGTTGATATTTGCGTACTTTAACGTGTCCTCATCGACACGTGAAAAGATACGTAAACTTTTTACAATTTCAGCGGTGCGGTGGGCGCCATCGTGCATTCCTTTCAATAGAAAATCTATCTCTGTCTTTAGATAATCAAGATCTAGTTCATCCTTGAATTTTTTAATCTGCGACTGTTTCTCCTCATCCGAAAGTTGCGGTGTAAAAGCAATGCGTTCGATTTCGTCCAGCGTATCCAAGATCATCCCGATATCTCGTTTCAGCGGGGCTACATTGGAGCTGACGAAGTTAATTGGATTATTGATTTCGTGTGCTACTCCCGCAGTCAATTGTCCCAAAGAGGCCATTTTTTCCGATTCAACCAGTTGTGATTGTGCTTCCTTCAGATGTATCAACGTCATTTGTAATGAGGCATTGGATTCTTTGAGTTCATGCGTCCTTTCATTAACTTTTTGCTCCAACACCACATTTTGCTCACGGATGAGCCGTTCGTTTTCTAATGAAATAGCTAATTCTCGTAACCGGGATGCTTCCTTTTCTTGCTTGAGTATATTGATGCCATAAGCCAAACCAAAGGAAAGTAATGCCATTTCGATGACTGAGGCAATTTGCACAGCATTGCTTGTAAAGTTGTTGTAATCTAATATACCATAGTCTTTTAACAAAAATACAACGGATCCCAATAGTAAGATAGTCCAGCCATAGACAAAGTACTTCGCGGGTCTGTATCCACCTATCATAACACGGTAAGATAGGTAGAGCACGAACAACGAACCGGCACCAGTGACTCCTTGCATTACAAAAAATGCGGGTTGTGCCAGATTGCTTAAAGCTAGAATGATACCGATGGAAAATAATACGATAAAAATAATGATTATCCGTCTTGATCGAGGCGCATTCTTTTGTAATTGGAGAAATGAATCTGCGAAGAGTAGGGCACAAAGACCGGATAAACAACCAAAAATAATTGGTCCTTTAGTGGCAAAATAAGGCCAGGCGGGCCATAAATATTGAAAGCTATATCCTTTGATGCCCATTTGGGTAATTCCCGCACAGAGGACATACAGCACATAGTAAAGGTAGCCTCTTTCCCGTACGGAGAAAAACAAAAAGAGATTATATATCGCCATAATAAATACAATGCCGATATATATTCCGCTTACAAGGCTATCGTTATTCATTTTCCGTACAAATAACCGCTTGCTGCTCAGGTAGATCGGTAATATAATCTGTTCGGTACTTTTAATATGCAGAAAAAATACTCGCTCTGACTGCCTGGGTAGATGGATGTCAAATACATAATTCGGGACTTTGTATTTTCGTATAGAAAAATTTTGGTATTCCCCAAATTTGATGGATTGATAAGAGCCACTCTCGGAGGGACTATATAATTCAACCTCATCCAATAACGGATATGCGATTTCCAATAGAAAGTCTAAATCTTGGTCGCTGCTATTTTTTATAGGAAGGCGAAGCCATATGGCATCGGCTGAGGTCCCTAGATTGGGTACTTCATTATCCAGCGTTTGAAAGTCCGATGAAGATAAAATTGCTGAAAATGCGGGATTTCCGATTCCTGTATAGCGCTCCAGTTGATGACCAATCAGTTGCCGTTGCCCGGAATGGTCCACAGTGAGCTGTGCTCGCGACGGCAGGCAAGCAATGATAAATAGACAAATGAGGAGAAACCAGCACTTCATTTTTAAGACGCTACTTTTTTGCTTGGGCGATGACTAAATTCATTGATACTAAAAAACAGCCTGCTTCATCCAATTGATTTATGGTTCGATGAAAATCATCAAATTCTGATTGGCTTAATTTATCTTTTTCGATCATTTCCATAAGGATTTTGTCCAAAAATAAATAGCGGTTGGCTTCTTCTTTTGACCGTGTCACCATACATAACGTTTGCAGTTGAACTTGCAGGAATCCATTTGCAAGCAGGTCAGCTGTTAATTTGTTGCCCGCCCAGCCGTTGTAGACTTTCTCCTCTGTCAGATATTGACAGATCTTGGCCTCTATGGTCACATGCTGCGTATAAAAAGTCAGGCTATTCCAGATTGTTTCAACGATTACCAAAGGCTGTCCTTTACCTAATATGCGATATACTTCACGAAACATACTCTGCGGATCCGTCAAATGCTGGACAAGACGTTCCATCCGAACACCGGAAACAGCTTCATTTTCAAAATCAAGTTGATATACCTCGCCCTGTACAAAATTGACATTATTGATTTCTCTACTACCTGATTTTGCATGATTGATCAGTGCGGCATCATGGTCAACACCAATCACTTGTACATCCTTTCCTAACATTTTTGCCAGGTTAACAGCGTCCATTCCGGTACCGCAGCCCAAATCGGCGACGAGCCCCTCTTTGATCATACTAAAGGGAGAATAAGACGATATTTTTAATTGCTTGAGAAAGTCTCCGGTATCCTGTAAATAACCGGCATCATAGTGTTTATTGTCCATTACAAAATATTTAGATTACGATGATCTGCTTTCAGATCTGCTGATGTATGTTGCAAGTTTTTTATGACTTCGTTGAGATCCCAACGATCCAGATTGGGAATGTCTATTTGATAGTGAATTTCAATTTCTTTATTTCGCAATGTTTCTATTCGGACAATATTAGAGTTGGTTCGTAATGAGAAAATGGCTTCTTTGTTTTCTTGGTCAGCTTCGGTCAATGTATCCAAATTTCTCATGATCATCACTGTTGCCAACAAATCTAATTTGGGATAGTAGAAAGTTCCGTTGTTCCCGACGCTTGTATCAATTCGGTAACCTACACTCTCGGCAAGCTTTACGGTATATGGAGCGCATAATGCAAACAGAGATTTGATCCCGATCTGTGTACTGATAGCGGCTCCGGCTCTGGTGAGGAAAATACTGCCGATTCCATAACCTGCGATCTCACGGGAGTTCCATAACCCGCAGCCTTCCCCAGTGCCATGTAGTGCATGATTATATACCAAATCGTAGACGCGGGCATCCATTGTCCCTGTAGCCTGTTCTATAGGTAATGGTTCGCTCCCCCCGGAAACATGTATCCGAACACCACCGTATACCTTTTCGCTATCAAGAGATTCTACAATAAGTACGAATGATGCCGGATTATACATCCAGTCATTTTTGGACGAAGTAACTTTTTTTACGCCTATTGCTGTCAAGACATGGGCGTGCCCTTCTATAAAACGTTCACAGGTCTTAGGATCGTCGATAGCGCGAAATGCTCTTAGTCTAACTACTGGACGTCCTTCATTGAATAATAATGCCACCGAAATGCTTTAATTTATCGTTGAGACACAAAACTAATCAATAAAAAGCAAAGCTGTTTAAAGCTTTAGTAAATAAAACACCTTATATGATCTGCCTTTTACAAAAAATATATTTTCAATGTCATTTGTATAAAATAGAGCTATACGGTAACTTGGTTTATCAACGTTTTTGCAAGCTATTTTTATAGATCTGTCCGTCTTTAATAATAAGTAAAAAGTTTTTGGCAGGATCCGTAAGCAGTTTTAGATCTGTGAGCGGATCACCATCAACTAAAAGTAAGTCTGCCAGGGCTCCCGCTTCGATCACGCCAAGTTTGCCTGGATATGGACTTCGTAAGCCCGCGAGCTGTAACAAATCCGCATTGTCCTGTGTAAGCATTTTGAGGATTTCGGCATTCGTAAACCATTTTTGAAGACGAAGGATAAATGAATTCTGTAGCTCGTTCAGGTCGGGTTCAAAGAGGAAATCGGTACCCCAAGCGAGCCTTACACCATGTTTCTTAGCCAGAGGCCATACTTTTTCCTGTCCTTCAATAACGGGCCTGCGTTTTATTCTCCTTTGAGGGTCCATATCGGGGGTATCTTCCACCAGATTTTGTAAACTGAGCCAGATGTTTTTCTCTGCAAGAAGCTTAAGCGTTTCCTCATCCAATAGTTGACCATGTTCGACGCATTTTACCCCTGCTTCGACAGCTCTGCGAACAGCCCTAGAGGTATATGCATGAACTGTAACATAGGTCCCCCAGTCTTCCGCAGCTTCCACCGCTGCCCTCATTTCATCTAGGGTATATTGCGTCACATCTACAGGGTCATATGCTGAAGAAGTGCCTCCGCCGGCCATCAGTTTGATCTGACTGGCACCGAATCGGAGATTTTCCCTGACCGCAGTGAGTACCTCATCACGTCCGTCGGCTATAAATGTAGCTCCATATCGTTCAGCCCTTGAAACAATACCAAAGAATCGGCGCGATTTTTCTTCAGGTGTCCTAAAATCACCATGCCCCGCAGTTTGGCTTATTGTAGCCCCAGAAGGCCAGATTCTAGGCCCTATTAATTTACCTTTGTCAATAGCTGTCTTCAGCGGAAATATGGGTCCGCCGACATCACGCACACTCGTAAATCCCCGCATGAGCATTTTCTGAGCAGATTGGCCAACTTTGTTAATCAGAAATTCCTCAGAAAGATCGTTTGTCATCATCTGTGGCATCGTAAGCGCCCCAAATACTAAATGCACATGGACATCGATCAATCCTGGCATTAATGTTTTACCTTTGGCATCTATCTTCACAATTTCCGCTCCTGTTGTTATAATAGGCTTAGCACTAATGCTTCGAATTGTATTGCCTTCGATCAGGACATGCTTTATGTCGGTAAGGCTTTGGCTGTTATAATCTAAAAGTTTAACATTTTCCAAAAGAATCTGTTTCTGCTGTGCTTTTGGAGCGTGAATACTGCAAGCACAGAAAAGGAAAGTAATTACATGATGTAAACGCATAATTATTAAAATATGACGGTTTATATAATATGACTTGAGCTATTAAAGCCTAATAAGATCGTATTTAATGAAAACTATTCTCTAAGTTAAATATAAATGAATATTTCTTATTATTGTATAACTATATTTTTCTATAGTTAGCCACTGAAACTCTCTTTAGACTGAAAAAGTACCATACTAGGACAAATTTTAGTAAATTTATCGCTGATCATGATCAATTCAATGTTATGGCTTAGATACGGACAACAAGTGATGCCGGGAATATTTACCTTCCGCAACTCGCTGCGCCATGGTTTTTTGCTTGGCGTATCCTGCTATCTTTTTTTAATCATTTTTCAGCCATTTGGTACTTACAATTTTGAGGATTCCGGTAAATATTTCTTGTTAGCAGGTTATGGAGTTATTTTTGCGTTTTCATACCTACTGGCTTCCATTTTTTTGTCCAATGAGAAGAAATGGAGGGTAAGATCAGAGTTCTTGCGTATGCTACTGGTGTACCTATCAGCTACAATATTTAATTTTTTATACAATAGTTTTATTGTGAGTCAAGTGCCCTTGAAATGGATCAACTTGTTGTATATGGGGCTTTATACCATATCTCTTTATGTGCCCATTGGGCTGATCTATTTTTTAACGCTCATAAAAACAAATTGGAATAAACCGAATATTCCTGTTCCAAATGCGGCTGCCCCGCCGCAATTAAGCTTAACGGGTCAGCGTGCTTTTGTTGTTGATAAAAGCCCTATTGTCTGTGTTGCTAACGGAAGTCAGCTTTTATGTTTTGGCCGCCAGGATTTTATATTTGCCAAGTCCATGGATAATTATTGCGAAGCTTATTTTTATGAAGACAAAATCGTTAAAAAAGAGATCATACGCATTACATTGGGAAAGCTGGAGGAGCAATTGATGGGCGCAGATATTCACCGCTGCCACAGATCTTATCTGGTTAACTTCGATAAAATCCTGACAAAAGAGGGCAATACAAAAGGCTTTTTACTACGTTTCGCTGATACGGAAGAATACGCACTGGTGTCACGTTCGATGCTCCCAGCTGTAAAATCCTATTTATTGAGTTGATCCGGCCCAATTTGACCAGTAGCAACCTGTGCTATTCGTCCCTTTGCAGGGCTATCCGCCACATATTTTTGCTAACTGTGAAGTGGTCATGTAGTTTTGTCCCAAAAAAGATATGAATCGCACAAATTTCAACCTACTTGTTTTGTTTCTCTTTTTCGGGATTTACTTTGGATTGGATCAGTTCTTTTTTGCGGCTGGTCAGTCCAAGATGACTGACCTTCTTCGTAACAGGGCTTTGAGCCACATGATAACCTATATGCTAAGTTTGGCACCTTTGCTTATAGGAGCACTGTTACTTCGTCCAAAAGATCAGGATAAATTGCTGTCCAAATTTGGGCTAAACGGGTCTCTCATATTGGGAGTCGCCATCGGTGGGCTGGCGACAGTTCCGATGTTTGTCGGTTATGCATTTAGGTTTTCTCTGATGAGGCATCCTGATCTCAATTCCTTGCTAATTAATACTGTATCGGCAGGGCTGTTTGAAGAACTTATCTTTAGGGCTTATTTTTTTGGCCTCGTTTACCGCTATACACGCTTAGGATTTATACCTGCTATTCTTGCGACATCATTGGTCTTTGCTCTACTGCATCTATATCAAAGTCAGGACCCGATGGAGTTGGCACTTATTTTCACAACGACATTTTTTGGCTCCGTATTGTTTGCCTGGCTTTATACCGAATGGAAATTTAATCTTTGGGTTCCGATAGCCTTACATATATTGATGAACCTTGCTTGGATGCTATTCAATGTAGATAATAATGCGGCTGGAAACTTGTATGCTAACATTTTCCGCTTTTTGACAATTGTCTTGGTTATCGTAATGACAGTAATGACAGCAAATAAGTGTCGCAATAGTCTGCGGGTAAATCGAAAGACGCTTTGGTGGAAACCTTAAAATAAATAACAAAAGCTTATAATTTATCGTTGTCTATACCCTGTATCGGTAGATCTGACTTATTCACGTTTTGGCATTTATAGCAATATAGAAGAACACCTGAATACCAGTATTTTTTTTCGGCATAGGAATCGCTATCTTCACTTATATGAAAAGACTGCTATTTTTACCCTCGTGTATGCTTGTCGGAAGCATTATTTCTTTCGGAATGTCAAGTTGTGGTGACGGAGCAAAAAAGACTGCTAACCTGAAGAGCGATTCGATTAAAATGGATGCGACGGCGACCAAGGATACCGCGATAGTTGAGAAATTTCCACCGATGCCAATCAACTATGACCAGACAAAAGTCTTGAAAAACCTCTATGTGATTGACCGTGCTGGTGCGGTGTTGCGTCAGGGGGCGGATGAAAATGCGCCAGCACTAGGAAGGTACCCTTTCGGTACAAAGCTGGATGTCATCGGCGAAGAGGGGGAATGGATTGCTGTGATGGACCGCATTCAGCGGGATTATAAAGGCGCGAATGGCGAAGCCAATGATATAACACGATGGGAAAAAGTATATGTGGCCAAATCTAGATTGGGCAAGCAGGATAAAATCACAATATCACCCAAGGATTTAAATATTATTGTCTCACAAACGGTGAACGGAAAGGAAAGCTATTACGAAAAAGGATATCCTTTGGATCAGTACGTCTTTTTGGAATTAATAGATGAGGAAACTTTTTTGGCCGCTCGAAATACGGCACAAGACTATCTGATCAAAGACACACTGTCCTATACCAAAAACGGAAAAATTTTGGAGCTGCCGCTAGTAAATGGGAAAAAATTGACATTCACAGACAAGGATATAGACAATGAATTTGAATCTAGTTATTCGTATATGGGACATTACGATTTCCTGAATGCCTTTGCCGTTGAGGGGAATTATTGGGAAAGCGCTGATGTACGGCTATTTGATCGGCAAGATGGTCATCTTATCGTGGAATGTGGTGATTATCCTTTCTTTTCTGTAGACAAGAAATACCTAATGACTTTGCATGCTGATCCCTATGAATCGACAGGTGACCTGCAACTCTTCCACGTGAAACAAGGCAAAGTGAGTCCGATGCTTTCAGTAAGTTTTAAAGAATGGATGCCGACCTGGAAGGAGGAACTGATGTTCTGGGGAAAAGATGGGTACATCTATACCGCGGCCAACCACGTGAATGGTTATTGGGGCGATGAAGGACGGTTGAGTGAAAGGTCTCAGTTTATCAGAATTAAGTTGCTGAAGTCTTAAAATAGTATCAAAACAGTTCTTTTTATTGATTTAATTTTCGGATATCAGACTAAGGTGACACTGTTTTTCTGTTTTAAGTAAAACTATTCTGGGCGGCGCCTGTTGTATTCCATAAAATAAGATTATAGTTTGTAATTTAGCTGGATGAAACTAAAAACACTATCGTTATTTATCGTACTATGTTGTTCATTCTTTTTAGTAAACGCACAGAAAAAAGCTTGGGAGGAACATAATAGATGGATCTGGGGACCTTCGGTGGGATACCAGTATCAGAATGGCAATTTTCTAAAAGTTTCGGGTTGGGGCCTATTTGCACCCAACGACTTTCAGTACATGAAAATAGATGCTGGGGCCAATTTTAGCTGGATGGAAAACAAAACGACGGTAATTCCGGAAGTAGGGTTTACTTATTACCTGAATGACTTTGTCCTTTTCCCATTTGTCAAAGCTGAATTGACACCCTATACCATTACCCCTAAAGTTGGAGCAAGTTTATTTTCTATCATCGACTTGGGTATAGGCTATGGCTTTGATTACAACACAAAGAAAAATTTCAAGCCAATAGATGGTTTTACAGTATCTGTAGGGGTGAATATACCTTTGAATTATCATCTTTATTAATCAGGAGTTATGCAAAACAGAAGTATACTTTGGATTGGCTGCATGATTATTTTGCTTGCTTTTGGAAAAAAGGCAGTGGCGCAGGATCATCTGATCGGTCCAACCCTCAGTTACCAGTTTCAAAAGGGAAGTGTCATTAAAACGGGAGCGTATTTTGCATTTCCATTCTTGGGCGATAACATTCTGCGGGCAGATGCTACTGCCAACTTCACCTGGACTCAAAAGAAATTTGCGGTTATTCCAGAAGGGGCCATCACATATTATCCTCAAACCTATGTACTGACTCCGTTTGTGCGTACGGAAATAACGCCTTATACCTTTACCCCCAAATTGGGCGTCAGCCTGGCGACACTTTTGGATATTGACTTTGGATATGGTTTTTCCATTAAAGAAAAAAAGGATTATAGGCCAATGAAGGGATTTACCGTGTCCCTGAGATTCAGTATTCCACTGAACTATAGGCTCAATATGTAACCTCCTCCACTGTATCCTTCTTTCCAGCCGCCGGGTGCTTGCTTGATGGCTTCAGTCCGGATCACTTGTATGTGATTTAATAGCTTCACAAATAGTAAATTGTACGCTCAATCCAAGTTATTTATCCAACCAATTTTTGAAAGCAGCGACTTTCTCCCTCGAAACGATCAGCTCGTCAGATTCATAATGCTTGAGGTATATTTTTAATCTCGCATTGGAGTGCACGGCGATGTTTTTGATGGCATCAAAATGCACGATAGCACTTCGGTTGATCCTGAAGAAATCTTTGGGTGATAATTGTGGGGTTAAGGCATCCAGTGTTTGGTCTACGGACAGAAGCAATTGCGTCTACGAAAAAGAGTGGATGAAATGTCAAAATATCATGATGAAATGTCGTATTCCGATTTTATGCTGTAAATTAATGTTTGAAATGAAAACCGGTCAACATAGACGATCGGTGTAAATTAAGTCACAGAAAGATGCGAATTACCATTTTAGATGACTATCAAGACGCTGTCCGGCAGTTGGATTGTTTCAAAATACTTGATGGTCATGATGTTCAGATATTGAAACAATCCTATGCAGACCCCCATGAATTGGCGGAAAAGCTTAAAAACACGGAAGTGTTGGTACTGATCAGGGAACGAACGAAAATCTCTGCCGAGCTGCTCAGTAAGCTGCCAAACCTCCGACTTATCAGCCAAACCGGAAAAATTTCTAATCATCTTGATCTGGCGACCTGCAGTGCTTATCAGGTTGCTGTTGCAGAAAGTGCGGGATCCCCAACCGCTCCCGCCGAACTGACCTGGCTATTAATTATGAATGCTTTGCGGAAACTGCCGCAAGCGATTTCAGCAATGCAAACAGGGCAATGGCAAATGAATATCGGGCAGTCAGTGGCAGGAAAAACAGTGGGGATATGGGGCTACGGTAAGATAGGCCGGCTGATCGCCGAATATGCCAAAGCCTTTGGCGCGGAAGTGATCGTATGGGGCAGCGAATGTTCACGAGAGGAGGCGGTGAAGGATGGATTCTTAGCGGCATCCAGTAAATCCGATTTTTTCCATTTTGCCGATGTGGTAACCTTGCACCTGCGATTGGTGCCACAAACTCGAGGTATCGTAAAATTGGAAGACCTAAGGTCCATGAAACCTTCGGCGCTATTCGTGAATACTTCGCGTGCGGAGTTGGTTGAACAAGGGGCGTTGCTAGATGCATTGAAAACGGGAACTCCAGGCGCCGCTGCCCTGGACGTCTATGAGTCCGAACCGATCACGGATCCCAATTATCCATTGTTGCAAATGCCCAATGTCATCTGTTCTCCCCATTTAGGCTATGTGGAAGAAGATGGCTATGAACAGTTGTTTAGGTTGGCATTTGAAAATATTGTTAATTTCGCACAAGGAACACCACAGTATATCGCCAATCCAGAGGTACTTACAGCTCACCCCAGATAGGCCGTTCAGAGCAATTAACGAGCTTTCTAGGATACCAATCGACTCTTCGTTCATTGGCAAATGAAGCAAGTATAAGGCGCCTGCAATGCTACTCTTTGGTCATAAGCTGAGCTGAGGATTAGGGACGAATGTTTCTGTTACAATTTGATAGGCCAATCCAAATGCGTATTATTGATTACAATACCCTGCATGCAGCAGGGGCTCCAAGGTTAAAATGAAAAATTTTACAAAACTTGATCAGCCTACCGGGCGGTCCATATATCTGGATGAAAAGGAATACCTCTTTTTTGGGGGAACCTCCTATCTGGGGCTGGCAACGGATAAAGCATATGCCGAACTTTTTATTGAGGGAGTAAGACGGTATGGTATTAATAACGGGACTTCGCGCAATAATAATGTTCAGCAGGCTATATTTGATCAAGCTGAACATTATGCGGCCATGCGGTTTGGTTTTGGTGCCGGATTATTGCTGTCAAGCGGCTATTTGGCGACCCAATTTGTTGTCAAAATGTTATCAAAGGAGGGAGAACTGCTTTACGCTCCCTCCTGCCATCCCTCTTTATGGCTTGACGTAAATCCTGCTGTAACGGGCGATTTTAACGCTTGGAGTTTAAGTACAGTGGACTATATCAATCAATCCAGAGCAGCCTCTTTTGTTATCGTGAGCAATAGCTTGGATAATATGACACCTGAACGATATGACTTCTCGGTTTTTAAGAACGTTTCGGCAACGAAGAAAGTTACCTTAATCCTGGATGATTCTCACGGTATTGGTATACTGCGTGAAAATGACATTTCGATCGCTGACCGCGGTTTTTTGAGGGGAAATATAGAATTGATTGTTGTTGCTTCCTTGGCAAAGGGCCTAGCGACAGATGCAGGATTGATCTTGGCCAGTGCGAAACGGATTGAACAGTTTAAAAAATCAAATTTTTATACGGGAGCCTCTCCCAGTTCCCCCGCGAGCCTCTTTGCTTTTTTAAATGGGGAACACATCTATCGTAAACAATTTGAAAAAATGCAGGCGAACATTCGCTATTTCGGATCACTTTCGGATGGATATTTAAATAGTATTGCCCATTTTCCAGTCTTTTCTTCCAATGATACCAGTCTATATGCAAGGCTGATGGAAGCCGGTATACTGGTCTCGAGTTTCCCCTATCCGCTCCCTACAGACCCATTATTCAATAGGATTGTGGTCAATGCACATCATACATCCGAAGATTTGGACCGTATTAGTCATGCAATTGGCATATCTTGAATTTTCTATGACATCCAATGAATCAACTTGTTGTAAATTAGGAAATTGTTTTTATTTTTGAGATTTATTTCAGCATTTGTTGGATGTGAAATCGCGTTAATTGATTGTAAATGTTTGGCTTTTGGAAGGTTATTTATCAAAAAAGTGTTTAAATAATTTCCATTCCTCATTTTAAAACAATACTTTTGCATCCCCAAACATTAGTTGGCTTAAGGGTTGAAAAATAAATAATTACAGTAAAATAGA
>JAQZAZ010000270.1 GCA_029239355.1 Sphingobacterium sp. | reverse complement strand
CGTATATTTACACTTAAAATATTGTGCAAAGATATGCAAAAAAGGTGGGTACTAAAATCTAAAACTGATGTCAAAATAACCAACAAACTGCGCGAGGAACTAAATATCAACGCTGTATTAACAGAGTTGCTCGTCAGCAGGGGAATTGGGAGTTTTGACGAAGCAAAACAGTTTTTTAGACCACAATTGTCTGATTTGCACGATCCATTTTTGATGCAAGATATGGAAAAAGCCATATCCCGAATTATTCAAGCCATTGGCAATAAGGAAAAAATCCTGATCTATGGTGATTACGATGTCGATGGCACCACAGCAGTGGCCGTAGTCTACAGTTTCTTTAGAGAATTTCACAGTCAACTTGAGTTTTACATTCCGGACCGATATGCAGAGGGTTATGGTATATCGACGCAAGGTATAGATTATGCCGCTGCCAACGGCTTTACCTTAATTATTGCATTGGATTGTGGCATAAAGGCCATTGATAAAATTGACTATGCCAACAGCAAGGGGATAGACTTTATCATCGGTGACCACCACCTGCCGGGCGAAGAACTTCCGCAGGCATTCGCTGTACTAGATCCGAAACGTGCAGATTGCCCATATCCCTACAAAGAGCTTTCAGGTTGTGGTATCGGTTTCAAGATCATTCAAGCATTTATCCTGACCAATGGTATGGATATCAATGCCTGTTACCAATTTTTGGATCTCGTTGCGGTAAGTATCGCATCCGATATCGTTCCGATCACCGGTGAAAATAGAATCTTAACCCATTTTGGACTGATCAAACTCAACACCAACCCCTGTGTTGGACTTAAGGCGTTGATTGACCTTTCCAACAATAGAACAAAAACGTTCACTGTCAATGATATTGTATTTCAGATCGGCCCGCGCATCAATGCTGCCGGCAGGATAGATCATGCGAAAGACGCAGTTAAATTATTGATTTCAAAATCCTTACAGGAAGCCAAAGATTTTAGTTCGAGTATTGATGACCAAAATAACGTCCGCAAGGATTTCGACCTAAAAATAACCGAAGAAGCCTTGGCACTCATTGAGGAAAATGTCATACTCAAAAGCCGTAAATCAACTGTATTATACAAAGCGGACTGGCATAAAGGCGTCATCGGTATTGTTGCGTCGCGATTGACAGAGAAATATTACCGTCCGACAATTATATTGACCGAGACCAATGGCCATATTGCAGGTTCATGCCGATCAGTAATCGGATTCGATTTATATGAGGCCCTAAGCGAATGCGCTGACCTACTCGAGCAATTTGGTGGTCACAAATACGCTGCTGGTTTAACGATGTCTCTTGACAACGTCAGTCTGTTTCAAGATCGCTTTGAAGAAGTTGTCGCGCGACGGATCAGCCCCGAAATGCTGACGCAAGAAATCTTGATCGATGCCAAACTCCAGCTGAAGGATATAGATGCAAAGTTTTTCCGCATACTCCAACAGTTTGAACCTTTTGGCCCACAAAATGAGGCTCCGATTTTTCTGAGTAAGAAAGTAACTGCGGTGGGCCCGGCTTTCCCAGTAGGTACAAACCATTTAAAAATGACCGTGCTACAGGAAGACTCCGCATCTTTTGACTGTATCGGTTTCGGACTAGCCGACCATATCAGTCTTATCAATTCGGGCCAGAGTTTCGATATCTGTTATAGTATAGAGGAGAATGTATGGCGCAACAAGAGAAACTTACAACTTAATATCAAGGGTATTCGGTATTAGCATTTCTCAATAGTCGATGATGGGTGCATAGATTTAATTCTTTTGGACGGCCTACAGCATTTTTGCGTTAAATGATACTAGGCTAGGGCTGTAAAACTAATCGCATTCCTCAGATCTAAATACTAATATCTAAATACTTAATACTAAGAAGATATTAAATATATTTACAATAGATTTGCATGATAACGATCCAACAAGGATTTCGGAATCAGATTAGGCTGATCTGAAGTTCGCCGGAGTAAGGGTAGAAAATACATGCAACAAAAAGATAAATCAAGAAGATGATTTTAAAGGCAGAACATCTCATAAAAAAATACAAGCAACGTACAGTTGTCAATAATGTTTCCTTTCATGTTGAACAAGGAGAGATCGTCGGATTATTAGGCCCCAATGGCGCTGGTAAGACCACTTCTTTTTATATGATTGTTGGCTTGATCAAGCCTAACGATGGGAAGGTATTCTTAGATGATCAAGAGATTACACAAGACGCCATGTATCAGCGTGCGCAACGTGGGATAGGCTATTTGGCACAGGAAGCTTCTGTGTTCCGGAAGTTGTCCGTGGAGAATAATATTCTTGCTGTCCTAGAGATACACTATCCGAACAAAGAAGAACGTATGGCCAAGCTGGAAGAACTGTTGAGCGAGTTTAGCCTACATCGTGTGCGTAAAAACAGGGGTGATCTATTGTCAGGGGGTGAACGCCGGCGTACTGAAATCGCCCGGGCATTGGCTGCAAATCCATCATTTATTCTTCTGGATGAACCCTTTGCAGGGGTTGACCCCATTGCCGTGGAGGAAATACAGACTATTGTCGCCAAGCTCAAAACGCGCAATATTGGCATCTTAATCACCGATCACAATGTACAGGAAACTCTTTCCATTACCGATAGAGCCTATCTTTTGACCGAAGGAAAGATTATGCTTGCCGGTACGCCCGAAGAAATTGCGGATAATGAGCTGGCACGAAAATTCTATCTCGGTCGTCATTTTGAATTAAGAAGGAAAAAATTTTAAAGCATAAAGAATACCCCTATGGCCTTATTAAACTCCATTTTTACTTGGTTCATGAAAAAAAGAATTCACCAGATTGAGCTTTTCATGAAATATCCCCACGATGTACAAGAAGAATGGTTCCAAAGTTTAATTTCTACTGCTGAGGCAACGGAATGGGGAAAAAAATACGATTACACGAGTATACTCACGCCCGAAATATTCAAAGAACGTGTGCCGATACAGGACTACGATGATATCAAAGGCTATGTAGATCGGATGATCAAAGGCGAGCAGAATATTCTTTGGCCTTCGGACATTAAATGGTTTGCAAAATCTTCGGGAACAACCGCTGACCGCAGTAAATTTATACCGGTCAGTGAAGAAGCACTGGAAGAGTGTCATTTTCAGGGTGGAAAGGATATGTTGACCATCTATTGTCATAATAGGCCTGAAAGTCGTGTTTTTACTGGAAAATCTGTCGTTATCGGTGGTTCATCCCAGATCAACAATTTCAGTCCGGATTCTTACTATGGAGATCTATCTTCAATCCTAATCCGTAATCTCCCTTTTTGGGCAGAGTTTAAACGTACCCCTAACATGGAGGTGACTTTAAATCCCAATTTTGAAGAGAAAATTGAGCAGATCGCCCAGATCACCATCAAGGAAAATGTAACCAGCCTGGCCGGTGTACCAACCTGGAATATCGTGATGGCCAAGCGTATATTGGAAATCACAGGCAAGGATCACCTATTGGAGGTATGGCCAAACCTGGAATTTTATGGCCATGGTGGCGTGAGCTTCAAACCCTACCGCGAACAATTCCACAAGCTGATACCCTCCGACAAAATGTATTATTTAGAAAACTACAATGCCTCAGAAGGGTACTTTGGTTTACAGGATGAATCAGATTCCGAAGATCTTCTGCTGATGTTGGATTATGGGATTTATTATGAATTCCTTCCAATGGAGCGGGTGCATGAGGAAAATCCGGCTACGTTACGCTTGGACCAGGTGGAAATTGGTACAAACTATGCCCTGATCATATCCACCAACGCTGGACTATGGCGCTATAAAATAGGTGATACGATCAAATTCACCTCCCTGTCGCCTTATCGTTTTCAGATATCAGGCCGCACAAAACAATACATCAATACATTTGGTGAAGAAGTAATCGTGGACAATGCTGAGCAAGCACTGGCGGAAGCAAGCAAATTGACAGACGCTCGTATTAAAGATTATACCGCAGGACCAGTATATTTTAGGGAAGCAGAAGCTGGCGCGCACGAATGGGTGATCGAATTTGAACAGCAGCCCAACGATTTTAAACGTTTTTGTGAAATATTGGATGCAAAGTTGCGGGAAATCAATTCGGATTACGATGCAAAACGATTTAAGAATATGGCACTTCAATCGCCAATTGTACATAATGCGCCTTCAGACACTTTTTATAAATGGATGAAATCTAGGGGTAAATTAGGTGGACAGAATAAAGTCCCAAGGTTGAGCAATAATAGAGAGTATCTCGATCCGCTTTTGAAAATTTTACAAGGTTGACCGAAAGTCTTTCTTTGTGAAGATTAGCCAAAATTTTTCCAATACATTTTTGGCTAATCTCTTTTGTTTAGGGTTTAATTGCGGTTTTATACAAAAAAACAAAAAAACCAAGGATAAAATTCACAGAAATACCTTTCTTTTGAATTTCAACATCACGCTGTAACAATTCGCGAGTCTCACCCGATGTTACTTCATTGCTTTTGTTAAGACGGTGAGTCAATTCCATACTAAGTTTATTTTATGATAAGTGATTTTATAGCGTAAAGCGAGCCAAAAGTCTACCAATGGCCGCATTCTTTATTGCCAAACTTTATGCCATAAATACAAATGCAGTATTAATTAATAAAAAATTAACACAATTAATTAATAATACACGGCTTTTGAAAAATATCAGCCTAAAATCTTCATTTTTAAAACAACAAGTGTAGTAAATTGGAGAATGACTGTCCGAAATAAAAGGCATTCCGGTGAATAGTAAATTATCAGGACAAAGTGCGGTTTATATTTCAATTTTTCATAACTTAGCCTAAGTAATATAAAAAATAAGATGAACGCGACAGAGAACTATTCAATTCGCGTAGAGCCAACTCAAAATTCAAGACTCTCGCAAGTAGAT
>JAQZAZ010000269.1 GCA_029239355.1 Sphingobacterium sp. | reverse complement strand
AGCTGCCGGCATTTCTTATAGTGCCGTGGGTGAAAACATTGCGGAAAATACAAGTGTTCAGGCTGCAGAAACCTCTTTTATGAATAGCTCAGGTCACCGCGCCAATATATTGAATTCGAATTATACCACGGTAGGCATTGGCGTTGCTTATGACAGTGCGGGAAATGTGTACGTGGTTCAAGACTTTATAAAGTAAATCAATTTTTATCCAACCGCACCTACGGGGTGCGGTTTTTGTATTATATTACCACTTTACATCACAGAACATTTGTTCTAAAATGGGCATACTGAACATATGTTCTATATCGAGGTGGTAAATGTGTCAGATAAAAAATTCGTGGATGTAACAGCGGAGCATAGCCGGGACGGTAAAGTAAAGCCACTGTCAATAACGTGGGAAGACGGACGGGTGTACAGTGTTGACCGGGTACTGGATGTAAGAATGGCAGCAGCCCTTAAAGCCGGCGGCCAGGGTATACGATATACTTGCCGGGTCCATGGTCGAGAAGTCTTCTTGTTCTGCGATGAGGGTCGCTGGTTTATTGAAAGTTGAAGGTCACATTATTTAGATGTGGCCTTCTAATTCTATGTTATGTTCGAGGGAGGTAATCGCATATGAGCCGCACCATTCTCCATGTCGATCTAAACAACTTCTATGCATCCGTGGAATGCCTGTATAATCCAGAAATACGCGACAAACCAGTTATTGTCTGCGGCGATGCTGAGGCTCGCCATGGCATTGTGCTTGCCAAGAACGGCCCCGCAAAAGCGCTCGGCGTGAAAACCGGCGATGTAATTTGGCAGGCTAAGCTAAAATGCCCGGGCCTCATCGCAGTGCCGGCAGATTTCCGTAAATACCTGCGTTTCTCTCGCCTGGCCAAAGCAATATATGCTGACTACACCGACCGAGTTGAGGCATTCGGTGTCGACGAGTGCTGGCTGGACATCACCGGCACGGAGAAGCTTTTTGGTGATGGCGAAACTGTGGCCAATCAAATACGCCAGCGTTTTAGGGAAGAGTTAGGCCTCACGGCATCTGTTGGCGTATCATGGAACAAGATCTTCGCCAAACTGGGCAGCGATATGAAAAAGCCCGATGCTACCACGGTTATTACTCAAGAGAATTTCCATGAAAAGGTGTGGCCGCTGCCGGTCAGAGAGTTGCTGTACGTTGGCCGCTCCACCCGGACCAAACTCCAGAACCGCGCTATTTACACCATTGGTGAGTTGGCTAACCGGGACATACATAGCCTGCGTTTGCTCCTGGGCGTCTGGGGCGAAACGCTCTGGCACTTTGCAAATGGGCTGGATACGGCGCCGGTGAAGTTTGTTGGGGAGGAAAGTGTCGTTAAGTCTGTCGGCAATAGCACTACTGCGGTTCGAGATTTGCAAAACTTTGAGGATGTAAAAATGATTGTTTATGTATTAGCCGAGAGTGTGGCAGCAAGGCTCCGTGATCATGGGCTAAAGTGTACAACAGTGTCAATTAGCGTTCGTGACAAGGAGCTGCACTCGTTTGATCGGCAAGGTAAGCTATCTGTGCGGACGTTTCTTTCAGGGGATATTGCGACAAAGGCGCTAGAGTTGTTTTCGGCCAATTACCGGTGGGACAGGGCGATCCGGAGTATAGGCGTCAGGGGAGCGGACCTTGTGACGGCGGATGGGCATATTCAGCTGGATCTGTTTGATAAGGATAAGACGCAGATGGAGGGCTTGGAGTCTGCTATTGATAAGATAAGGCAGCGGTTTGGGCAGTATAGTCTGCAACGTTGCACGATGCTGTTCGACAGGAAGCTGACCGGATTTAACCCGAAGGATGAGCATGTGATTCATCCGGTATCTTATTTTAAGTGATATATATAGCCTTCATTAATAATTGAATAAGATCAAGAAGTAAGAGTAAAATTGTTTCTAAAGATATCTGAGCGGCGGTTTCATTGGGGGTATTACATGCAAAAGAACACCAGCAGTAATCAAGAAAGACATAGATATCTTTATTTTATCTAGTCAGAGAAGTTTTATTTTACTAATTCAATTCACACTAGGACTAAGGATAGTGTATTTAGATCTAGTTGCTAGTTCTTTGGTTGTCTTGGCAGTATAATTTGCGACACGCGAAGAAAGATAAGTCGTTGTTTGATTAGAGGAATTTAAGTTAGAATCGACGAAATAGAAGGTTGGCAATACGATTTTATTGCGTAATTTTAATAACGATATTTTCGCTTTAAATAGCGGATCTGTTGTGAGGAATTAAATCAGAATGGTGGATGATGAATAGGTGGTGCGCATAATATGCAAAGAATATATAATGAAGACTCTCCCTTATTTTTCCAAACGAATTTGGGTAAACTGTACATAGGGCAATGTGAAGATATTATTTCTAATCAATTACTACATAAGCTGGAAGGTCAAGTCCAACTTATTTTTACTTCACCTCCATTCCCTTTAAACAGAAAAAAAAAGTATGACAATTTAAATGGAGAAGAATATATAATGTGGCTAGAAAGTTTAGCACCATTATTTAAAAATCTCCTTACAGAAACTGGATCCGTAGTTATTGAAATGGGCAATGCTTGGGAGAGGGGTAGTCCTGTCTGTTCTTTATTACCTTTAGAAGCATTGATTCGCTTTAAACAAGCGGGGAGTTTTTATCTTTGTCAAGAGTTTGTTTATTACAATCCAGCTCGACTGCCTGCTCCTATAGAGTGGGTAAATAAAAAGAGGATTAGGGTTAAAGATGCATTTACAAAGTTGTGGTGGTTTGCAAAAAGTAATAATCCTTATGCAGATAACAGAAATGTTTTAGTAGAGTATAGCGAAAGAATGAAAAGATTGCTTAATAAATCTCAATACAATTCAGGTAAACGCCCCTCTGAATATGTAATTGGAGAGAAGTCTTTTTTGACTAATAATGGAGGAGCAATCCCTTCTAATGTTATAGTTGCTTCAAATACAAGTTCCCGTGATCCTTACTTAAAGTACTGCCGTAAAAACTCTCTAGAGCTACATCCAGCACGCATGCCTAGAGAAATACCTCAATTTTTTATTAATTTTTTGACTAAGCCAGGTGATATTGTTATTGACCCTTTTGCGGGTAGTAATACAACGGGGGCAGTAGCTGAAAAATATCAGCGGCAATGGATTTCTATTGAGGCTGAAGAAAAATATGCGTCGGGATCAATTGGGCGTTTTCAGTAGTCATTGCGATTCTAAAGGGGAAGATGTAGATGGTTAGCTTATCTGTCGACGATCAAGCTTTTATAGATGAAAATAAATTAAAAATACCTAGTGAAGAAGAACTATATACATCAATTAGAAAAATGGCTAATTTAAGCTGGAAAATAGGTTTAGAGAAAAAGGATATCGAAAGATGGATAAGTAATTTTAAGGGAAATGTTTTTGGCGATATTGAATATGAAAGACGATTGGCTCTTTTGATTTTGTCCAGTTTTGTATACTATAACCTTGAAGATGTGAGACATCTATCCAGACAAATTATTTTTAAGTTCATTCACCATACCGTTAAAAGAATGTGTAAAGAAGAACCTTACCTAAATCAAGATTTAAATGATCTTACAAGAAAAGTAATAAAACAAAGTATATTTTGTCCGCTTGGAAATCCTAGTGAAAGTGGTACAAATATTTTATATTATGTAAGACAAACAAACATGTTACCCAAAACTAACTTTACTTTCGATGTTCAAAGTGCAATTGAAAATCCTGAAATTAAAAATATTGTATTTATTGATGATGTTACTTTAAGCGGTGTTCAGGCAAAAAATTACTTTGAAAAATATCAACTTTCTACAATAAAAGATAAGAACTTTTACTTTTTAACTTTTATGGCTACACAAGAAGCTTATGATATATTGGAAAGCTTAAATGCTACAATGATTCCTGCAATATTTCTAGACAGTAGGAGTCAGTGCTTTTCTGAAACCACATTTATTTTCGGTCAGAATAAAAGTCTTCGAGACCATTGTTGTAGACTGGCGACCTTTTATGGGGACATAATATATTGTCCACCTCTAGGTTTTAATGACGATGGATATGCATTTGGTTTCTTTTATAATACCCCTGATAATACATTGCCAATATTTTGGTCAGATTGTAATGGGTGGAAACCTATATTTAAAAGGTTTGATAAAATTAATGTTTTGGAACATTATGAAGGGGTAATTAATAATGAATCGTGTAAATTTATTTAATTCTTCATTTGAAAATCCCTTTAAGGGAATTAATGCTAACGGGATAGATGATAATGAGATGCTGAAATATTGGCATAGCCCCTTTAAAACATTTATCAAAGAATACTCTGAGGATTATATTTTTAATGATTTGCAATCTATAGTGTTTATGGGAGGTCGTGGAACGGGAAAAACCATGATTCTTCGATATTTTTCTTATGATGTGCAAAAATTAGAGAGCAAAAAATTGAATGAAAATCTTATAGAGCATATGCAGAAAATTAAATCCTTAGGTTTTTACATTAGATTTGGACTAGAACTAAAAAGCTTTGAAGGCTTTGAGTATCCTCAGGAAAAATGGAAGATCATTTTCATACATTATTTTGAATTATCAATTTGTTCTAAATACATAAATGTGTTAATTGACTTAGAAAAAAACAACCAGATTTGTACACAAACTGTTAATACTTTACTTATTCCTGCTCTTAAACAAACTTTAGGTTGTGATAATACAGAATATATTTCTTTATTTGATGTAAAAACAATTCTAAATAATAGACTTATGGAGATAAATAAATTCCGTGAAGATATAGTTTTTCATAACGCAGAATTTAAACCTGTGAAATTATTTAAAGAAAAAGATCTTAGCTTTGAAGTTGTTCGTTTAATTAAAAAGTATATACCAGCTTTAAGTACAGTGACTTTTTTGATTTT
>JAQZAZ010000268.1 GCA_029239355.1 Sphingobacterium sp. | reverse complement strand
ATCATGATGTAATGCGTCTAGATAAAGGCCATATCCCTTTTTGAGATAATCACTATCAATTTTGTGTGTTATTTTATATATCGATTGTCCATCATAACTCATCTTTGTTTTCGAGATACCATTAATAATGGATTTTCCGAAGTCTGTTTTAAAGAATTCATTCATATTTGAAACTGAATGTACAATTTTTCTATTTCCGGTACTATATTTTTTTATTGACGCTTCCTGTATCAAATCCCGCACACGATCAATTTGATTGGTGAGCTGTTCATTACGATTGGGTAGCTGCTGTAATTTGTTTCTTAATCCCTTGGTATCGATCACATTGTAAGGGATCGGACCGTTCGCAAATTGTGTGCTGGGGAATAGAGGCGTGCTCCACCGATTAAGTTTATTATTCACGGATTCAGTGTGTTTTGCCAGTGTTGTTTTTGTGACCATGTGCGCTTTGCTAGCGGCTTCACCTATTTTTCCGGCTTTGGCAACTTTACTAATTTTGTCGACGCCTTTTGTACCGACAACAGCGGCTGCCAGCGTGGTGAATGCGTAGGTAATCCATCTTGAGCGTGTATAGGCATTGCCATGCACGATGTCTTTGTCAAACGACTGAACCAATGCATTTTTGATGACGTTAAAGGTTTGAATCGGGTGGGTAGCAGAATACCATGTGCCTTTGAACGTCTCCAACGGATTTGTCGCTGCATCCCATATCCCAATAACGGTGTCTTTAACTGCATCTTTCGCACCATCACGCACCCCGTTCTGAAATTCTGTATAAAACAAGTTGTACGGGTTCCAGTCCAAAAGTGGATGTGATTCGTTAAAACTATCGCAAATACTCTGTTTGAATATAAATAAACACCTGTTGCCTAAAAGACAATCAAGTGCTTATCGTGAATTTTATAATATACTCCCAAATATTACTGAACTGCTCCCATAAATTCAGTGATAATAAGGATATGTTCTCTCAATTTGACCTTTTTTAAGTTCTCTACTTTTTCTGCTCCACCTAAACCCAGTAGAGATGTATAGCCGAAGCACTCCTCGTACTCTGGTTCTTTGAATTTTTCTATCGCTTCTGGATAAGGCAACCAATCTAATGCCTTTTGTTTAAATGCCTCTTCTTCTAAAAATCTTAGAAATAAGGAATATTTTGAAGCTAACACTTTTGTTTTACCTTTACGGTAGTTAATCATTACTATATAGGACCTTTGATTTTCATCTTTTTCAAAAAGTATCACATCACCCATGGATGTAGTGAAAATAGGGATTGTTCCTTTGCTTCTTAAATAAGAGTCATTTACTAAAGAAATAAATTCATCAGGATTTATTATTTTTAAATACCCATTCATAAAAGTACCATAGCCATATGTTTTCCATGCTTCAATCAATTCTTCTGGGAGCAGATCTTTATATTTATTAATTGTATCTTTCTCTACTTCACTTATTTTCTTAAAATCTCTAAATATGTTCAATTTACAATCCTCCTTTAATATGTAAGTTTAACATTTAAATACGTATTTTTTCGCTGCTCAGGTGTCATTAATTGAGCTAGTTCACCTATTTGTTCATCTACAATATCAATTCTATATTTCCATTGTGATCCAATTGATGAGTTTATTCTCTTATCTCCCATACCGCCAATATTTAGCGGATTACCTCCAGCTATTTGATCTGGATTATGAAGTGCTGCTTGCGTTTTCAACCAACTATTTGCTTTTGTTTCGGATTCTTCCCAAGACATACCACTTTCGAATAATTCTTCTATTTTTTTATTTAAGGCTTTTTCACGAGCTGCTTGTTGTGCAGCATTTCCTTCTATTGCTCTACCTTGAGCAATGTATCTTTCTCTATTTTTAAGATACTCATCAACCGTTAATTCATTCATGCCTTTTTCTTGGTCTTTTAATTGACCTACAAATTCTTCTGAATCATATTTAGTTTTGTAGTAAAATTTTACTTCGATTTCTTTAATTCTAGGTACATCATCTAAATGCTTACTAATATTCGTTGCCTTAGCTAAATCAACTTTTTTAGCTGAAGCTTGCTGAATCAGATCCTGCACATGATCGATTTGGTTGGTGAGTGGCTCATTACGATCTGGCGACTGCTGCAGTTTGTTTCTTAAACCTTTGGCATCAATAACGTTGTAAGGTACCGATCCGTCTGCACGGTGAAATAGAGAAGCGCTCCACTGATCAAGTTTATTATTCACTGATTCTGCATGTCTTGCCAGTGCTGTTTTTGTCACCGTGCGGGCTTTGCTGGTTGCTTCGCCTATCTTCCCAGCCTTGGCTGCTTTACTGATTTTGTCGACGCCTTTGGTACCGACAACAGAGGCTGCCAGCGTGGTGAATGCGTAGACGACCCATCTTGATCGTGTATAGGCATTGCCGTGCACGATGTCTTTATCAAAGGACTGAACTAGCGCATTTTTGATGACGTTAAAAGTTTGAATCGGGTGGGTAGCAGAATACCATGTGCCTTTAAATGTCTCCACCGGATTGGTCGCTGTATCCCATATCCCAATAACGGTGTCTTTGACTGCATCTTTTGCGCCATCACGTATGCTTACCTGGGGAAGGTGATTTGTGGCGAGCAGCGTATTGATTCCTTTTTCACTTTGGCTAAGCATCTTGAGCGTTGGATCTGACTGATCGTAAGGTTTCAGTGCGCGGCCGGTTCTTGGCTCATTCACCAATAAGTAAAAATAAACAGCACCTTCGCATAACGCTAAGGTACTGTTCTTATTGCTCTTTATTGAATTGGCCCCATAAATTCAGTAATTAATAAAATATGTTCTCTTAATTTTACTTTTTTAAGATTTTCTATTTTTTCTGATCCACCCATACCAAGAATCGGGGTATAACCGAAACATTCATCATAAGAGAGCTCACCATACCTATCTACTGCTTCTGGATAAGGTAACCATAACAAATCATCAGATTGAAATTCTGGGTCAAATATATTTTGAAAGAAAAATTCAAAAGAAAATAGTATTGTCTTAACGACACCATATCTATAGTTTAACAAACGGACATAACCATCTGACCATATAATTAAATCACCCATACCTGTAGCAAATAGCACAATTGCATTCTGATATCTTTGGGAACTTTCTTTTAATAGATCTTTAAATTCTTCTGGATTAACACTTTTAAAATAACCTTGCATAAAAGTACCAAAACCATAATTCTTCCATAATTTTATTACTTCTTTAGGAACTAGATTTTCATAGTTCTTAATAAGTTCACTAGGAACTACGCTAATTCTTTTAAAATCTTCTAATTTAGTATCCATTTAAAATCTCCTCAATGAATTAATTGTACATTTAAATAAGTATTCTTTAGCTGTTCGTTAGTCATACTTCTAGCCATTTTTTTAATTTGTTCGTCTACTATATCTATTCTATATTTCCATTGACTACCTATAGAAGAATTAATTTCTTTATCTCCCATTCCACCAATTATATCAGCCATTCCTCCTGCTATTTGATCCGGATTATGCAATGCAGCTTGCGTATTTAGCCACTCTTTTGCTTCTTTTTTGGCCTGTGAAAATGATATACCATTTCTCTGTAATTCATTAAGCTTTTGCGCATAGGCCTCTTCTCTTGCTGCCTGTTGTGCAGCATTTCCTTCTATCGCTCTTCCTTCAGCTATATATCTTTCTCTATTTGCAAGGTATTCTTCAACGGTTAACTCATTCATACCTTTTTCTTGATCTTTTAACTGCCTCGCAAATTCTTCTGGATCGTGTTTTATATTTCGTCTAAACTTAACTTCAATTTTATCAATTCTGAAAACGGCATCCAAACTTTTAAGCGAATTTTGGCGTGTATGATCTTCATTCGGAACTTCAGCCACTCTAACCTTATCAGTCTTTGCTATACTATGTGTCTTCTCTATATCTTTGGCACCGTTGCTTATTTTCGTGAAGTCATTGGGTACTCCATCCATTGCCGGTTTCCATTTACTTGACCCCACGGATTCGCTTGCTCTATGCAAAATCTTTGATACATGTTCTTTAAATGCTTGGACTTGCTCGTGCACAATCGCATTTTGCTCAGGTGAGATGGCGAGCTTCCGGGTGAATAGGTTCATCATGAACACGCCTTGGAGGAGGCTGTTTCTTTGTTCATCCTTGGTCAGTTGCTTGCCGAACAGATCTCTGCCAGTGGCGGCTTGAGTGATGCCGTTTGCGGCGAGCAGGGCGTTGATTCCTTTTTCACTTTGGCTGAGCACCTTGAGCGTTCGGCTTGCCTGGTTGTAAGCGTTCAGTGCGTGACCGGTTGCCTCCATGCCGCGCGCTGTTTTGTAGATGGCCGCGCCGCCTTTGGCGATCCGTCCGCCCCAGCCGATGATCGGGATGAACGTGGAAGCCGCCATGGCTCCGGCGGCGACGCGTTCACCGGCGCTCAGCTTTCGTCCGGTCTCCGGATCAACACCTTCGACCGCTCTCAGATAATCATAATAGCCGGAGAGCTCACCGGCAAATGTGGCAATCGCCGAGCCGGCCCTTTGATACCATGGCCGGTTAACTTCCGCTTCCCTTTGCTTCTCCATCTCACGAACCGTTTCCTGCTCCTGCTTATAGTGGAGATAGTTTTGCGTCTCCTTTTTCATCTCATCTTGAACATGATAGATTTTACTATCATGGTAGGCTTGCGCGCTAAAGTTCATCGGCTGAACGTCCGCACCTTGCCGCGTTGCGTTGATCAGCTCGCCATACAGCGACGCAATGTACGGCAGGTCTTCGTTCACTTGTCGGTATTCATTGGTCAAATTCCGATCAAGTTCTTGAACATCAAGCACCGTTTGCGCGCGCTTTTTATCGGCCGCATCCAGTGCCTGATCAACCTCATGGTTGGAGAAGACGTTGATCGGCACAAGATCGGAAATACTGCTCAGGATTTTG
>JAQZAZ010000267.1 GCA_029239355.1 Sphingobacterium sp. | reverse complement strand
AAAAAAAAGTAACCAGTCACTAAACTTTGGCGAGTTGACTGATTACTAAAATAATATAAAACTTGCCACCGTCTTAAACGGTGCTGTAGGGGAGTTGTTCACGCAACTCCTCTTTACACAATAATTATAGCAAGATTTCGGTGAGATATCAATCATTGACGCTACAGACGTGCTATTGCACGTCTATTTTTTTGTCCTCCTAAGTGGTGGAGCCGACTGGAACGTGGAGGGTAAAAAAGATCGCTTTTCCTTCTTAAAAAAGGTCTAAGTACCACCATTGTTCTGCAATTTAACCATCCATTTTCTCGGTATTATTAATCTATCGGGTACTTAAAATATCTTTCATGTGCATGAAGAAACTGAATGAACAATGGAAAATACCAATAACGCCCTACAATCGGCGCTTATACTGGCTGCCTAGCTGGACAAAATGTGATTGCGGTGAGTTAGTAAAACAAGTTTATGTGAAAAAAGGGTATTTTTCTATCCTGATGGGCTTTTTAAGTAACGCTACGACGGTTGAGAATCTGCAATTTACGCAAAGAAAAGAAGAGTTAGGTATTTTTAAGGAGAACGAAGCAAAGGCAATCCTTGATGCCATACATGCACTATAAGATGAAGAGGATGTGATCCGCAAAACTTTTACAGATAGCGGTCATGTAGACTGGGTATCTGGAACGTATTTTGATTTTGAGATTGCAAAATTAACGTTTGAATAATTACTGAAGGAATGGTCAAAACCAATTAGAGGAGGAACAACAATGGATGATTTATTTCTAAATAAGGAACACATTTCTGGGCGCCATTTTTGGAGTTAGTAAAGAGTCTTATATAGGATTGAATAGTTTAATTAAGTCGGATAATCACTTAGTAAATATTCTAATAACCAAGGTCAATCCTTTTGAAATTATCAGTATAATCATACTCGCATATCTGTTTACAAAAAAATAGAAGGAAGTAAAAAAGATTTTACACTTATTATTTCTATATGGTATATCCTGGATTTGCTTATTCTTTACTTTTTTTCTAACTAAGAGGGGTTACTTTTCTGATGTTCCAAGATTACAAGAAAGAAATGCAAAAATTAATGCATTATTTTTTTTAACCTACTTTATTATTGTTATTATTAGTTTGATGTTCATAAACTTAGATCGGCCAGAAGTAGTAATGGGCGAAAATGATTTTTACTTTTTCACAAAAGTTTTTTTCAATAATTTCATTTTTTTTATATTATGTAGCGGATGTGTTCTAAATAAGTATGTTACCTATGTTGTAATAATATCTAATGCTTATCTTCGAGGCATTAATACGCCGCTAATTATTATGTTACAAATGGGTGCAGTATCCGTTCTACTTCATGGAGGGATCGAGTTTTTTGGTTTTTTCTTGGGTGCACTTATTGGTTTGAAAAGTATTGAATATCATGTGGCAAACGTCAAAAATACAAAATTAATTTTATTATTAGGAATTATCGCTATTTTTCTAGGTGCATTGGTAGAAGCATATATCACCACTATTTTTAATGATTTAAATAAGGAGAATTACTATGCAGGAAATTTTGAAAGTAACAGATGTTAATTTTGAGAGGAGCGACTTTAGTCTCAACAACATAAGTTTTAAAATCTACAGTGGGGATATTGTTGGTTTGATAGGTGAAAATGGTGCAGGGAAAACAAATTTATTTAACGTAATATTTAAAAATTTAGAGCCGTCCAATGGAGAAATATCTTTTTTGGGCGATCAGCACACAAAAACAGACAAATCAGAAATGGCCATTATTCTAGACAAAAATCATTTCAACGCATCATTTACAGCTATTGATATAAACTCTATTTTTAGCAAAGTTTTTAAAAACTGGAACAAGGAGCTATTTTTTTCATACATAAAGGAATTCGACTTACCAAAAGATAAAAAAATTAACGATTATTCACATGGTATGAAAGTGAAATTAAATTTTGCCTATGCTTTGTTTCGAAAGCTCAAATTGTTGTTGCTGGATGAGGCAACTAATGGATTGGATCCCTTATTTAGAAATACATTACTATCTTATATATCAGGTTTTTCAAAGGAAACTGGATGTGCTGTGTTTATTCCTTAAGGAATAAGATTAAAATAATCTATGTTATCTCATTTTTGATCATATACTTTACTGCTGTTTTGATATTTAAAGAAACTGGGCTTATAATAGCTAATATTATTAGTATATTTTTTTCTGTATCGATTGTACTACCATTATTCACAGATGATCATAAAGACGATTGGTACTATTTTTCTACTACTTTGCCTATTAGATATACGGATATAGTCCTATCAAGATATACTGTTATGGGAGTTGTTCTAGCAACTATTTCACTATTCAATTTAATTGTAGATTCTATATTTTTACTTTTTTACAACCAATACTCAATTTTGGTATACTTAAGTGTTATAGGATTATCAATAGCTATTAGTGTAATATACACTTCCCTTTTAGTACCAGCGGTTTATTTAGCTGGAATAAACGGAAGCTCATTCGTTTTTCTGATACTGATTGTTATATTCATGTTAGTTCAAAACTTATTGAAAACTTCTATGATAAATGAAATATTTAAATTATCAAATTACATTCTCTTTTTCTGCTTGTTCTTAGTTTGTTTATTGTTTTTGCTTATATCGATATACCTATCTTTTAGAATTACAAAAAAGATGGTTAACCAATGACCAAATACAGATTAAAGGAGCTTTAACATGTATGATGTAAAGTCAAAAAAATTTTATTGTAACAGATGTAAGAAAGAAATAAGTACTTATGAAACATGTTGGACTAAATGGCAATTTCCTCCCAAAATCAATAGCGCTCAAGAAAAATCCCTCAAGGCTTTAGAGAATCAAAATGCATCTATCTTATGTTTAAAGTGCGCCAACGATATTTTCTCTGAACCGTTTTAAAAAGTTGAAGTATTTATACTTCCCGTTATTAGTCACCAAATAAGATGTATTTCAGGATAAAAAAGGTGTCAGAAACTTAATAGTTTTTAATCCTTTTTTTATCCCTCGTTTAAGGGGACACTGGAACATCCGTATAGAAAATAGCGGTAGTTTTTGGGAATGATTATTCAGAATCATTTTGACAATGACTTTTTGAAACTATAAAACATTGTTATAATAAGATTTTATAACTTATTTTACTGATTGCCAAAAACTAATTTTTTTAGAATCTATGCTACTTTCCTTATTGCTCATTTCTGCATGAATGTTTCAGTGGCCCTTATATAGACAAATTTATAACAAGAAAAGTCTATTCTGAAAAACACTATATAATAAATATATACAGTTATAGTGTTTTATCATGAAAGGATGATTCATATGGTTTTTGAGCGGAAATGTTACGGTGACCAAGGGAAAGTACCTGTTACACCGTATAATCAACGATGGTATTGGCCACCTGATTGGATAGAATGCGATTGTGGTGATCTAGAAAAAATTACGGTAAGGAAAGGAAATTCTTTTTACTCAAATGGACATTATCTATGCAAAACTTGTGACCGAGAGTATCGAAAAATTGATGGTACTAATCGATTTGTTTTAGTGAGAGATAAGGTAAATTAAAAAATTTATTAATCCATGTATTCTTAGAGCATTGCTAATAGTGCAGTGTTTTTTTTATGAAGATGATGCAACTACTTTATAAAATTTACCTAATAATGTATTTCCCTTCTATATCAGTAATCGTTTACAGTATTGTTTTATTACATCTTCAAACTGTTATCTAGACTAAGACATGTTTTTTTTATATAATCAAGATAATTAATTACTTGAGGGGTTTAATAATGAAAAAGAACTATCAAAAATTATTTTTGTCAGTGTAATAATGGTCTCAACTTTGTTGATAATCAGATTCCAAAAAAAGAAGTTAGCTACCTTCCAGTTCATTATTTTACAGAAGTTATTACAGATAATAAACAAGAACTAATTGATAGATCGAATATAAACAAAGTCTCAATTGCTGATAAACAATTAATTGTAGAACTGAAAAATGAATTGAACAACTATGATGAAGTATCATATTTACTCGATGGAAATGATGATGAACTAACGTTGTCACTTTATATTAATCAAAATAATAATAGAAGTAATAATTCTCAGAGTCACAGTAAATCAACCTTAGTTTTGCCATTAACTAACAACATTGAATCTGGTATCAATATAGTGAATATATAAGCTAATAATTAATAAGAGAGCTGAATCGATTCGAAAAGAGTAACAAGGATGATTTTGAATTTTAAATTATTAGATTAGGTGAGTGAGGGATATAATATAATGATTATTTATATAGTATGTTATTGGGTGTTACTCATTGCTTGTGGTGTACTAATTAGACAAAATGAAAAAGGAAATAAACAAATTTACCAAAAAATTGCAAATGAGTTTGGCTCAATGTCTTTAAAAGAGGCTGAAGGATTGTTAAAAAAACAAACCAATTATTTTTTTAAAGAGAATCCTAAAACTGGTTTTTTCTTGCGTCACCTAGCGTATTTTTTTCAATTCATATTCATACTCCTATATTTTTTTACGCCATTCTTATCAATGGTGTACTGGTTAAGTGTCCTTTTTATTTTTTTTCAGTTAACTCTTATAGCGGATATTATAGCTATTTTATATGTAAAAAAAGTATATTCGAAGAACGAAATTGAATTGTTTTGGAAAGAATATTTAGACAATCATCCTACAAACTTATTGAAAGTAGCGTTAGATAATGGATATTACACACCTAAGTCAAATGTCCTATTAATTAATCGTTCTATATTGTTACTTGTTTTTTCAGCTACTGTAGCGTTAATCCAATTCTTCTATCACAACTTTGGTGTATGAGAAAATGACTTAGGTTTTTTTAGGGTGTTTATAATGCTGGTGTATGTATAGAATCATATAGTATACATTGAAGCGAAAAAGCACTTTGGTTTCTTCTAATAAGAAT
>JAQZAZ010000057.1 GCA_029239355.1 Sphingobacterium sp. | reverse complement strand
AATCAATTTTATATAAGAGACATAAAAGGCCTCTTTTTTGGTCAGCAAAAATAAGGTTATTCGTTTTTAAAAACAAATAGAATTTGCAATTAAATTACATTTTTATTAATGGCGGTCAAAATGTTATCTCTTGTAATTCTGTTAGTTTCGATTCTTACCGTTACAAATATAGTTTTGCCTGGCATTACAAACATTATTTTCTTATATCGATCGCGCTTTTCCAGATATTCATACGATCGAGATCCTATTATCTTTAAATATTATCGACCTGAAGCGATAACATGATTAGAAGTCGCTTCAGGTCGATAAAACTACTGACTGGTATGTGCTTATTGAAACTAAACTATATTTTTTTGTTTAATTCGTCTTGCAATTGGCGTTTCAACAACTGCTCTTTTTCCATCGCCTTTTTCCGGAACGTTGCAAATTCTTCTTGCGATTGTTCTGCTGTTTTTTGAAATTCTACTGTATCGACTTTGGCTTTTCTATAAGAGATTAAGAAGACGAAAGTCGCGACAGCCAACACAGCAATAATGGTCCAAACGACTGTGCTGTATAAACCTTTGGATGTATTGATTCCCAAAAATGAAAAACTATCGGTTTTTTGTTGTTCCTGCGCGAGCTGATCCTTTAATGTCTGAATAGAATCTTGTAAATTTTTAGTGTTGGATGTGTAATTGCTGGAGGAGGATTTTAATGAATTGATTTCCTTATGCAATTTTGCAACAGTGTCGACAACATTCCTTTTAACGATATCAAGGTTGGTTTTGCGGACCATCTTGAAGTCATAATTGTTTTTTGATATATAATTTAGGTGATCAAATTGATTTGCCAAGCTTCCCTTCCTTAGTCCATCTGGGCTGTATTTGTAAGCCTCTTGGGCCTGTTTAGCGGTATTTGTTGGTGCTGCCGCAGGAGTTTGAGCCTGTAATAAGGTGTACGATGAAATATATAAAATCGTGAAAAATACAAATGCTAATCTCAATTTGCTCATGTTTGTCTATCGTTATTATAATAAGTTTGATCCGTCTATGCTAGCAACAAAGCTAGCATATGGCTGTGATAAATATAAGGAATTATTAAAAAAACGAAAATTGAAAGTGAAATATTTCTCTTTCTTCCTGTTTCTTGTGTCGGACACTCTTATGTTTCGAGACTCCAGCTTGGTAAATAACGAAGAAAGGACATGATTTTTTCTTTATATATTGCCGTATTGAGCTTAAAATAATAGGCACCTTTTTTTGAGTTTTCTTTATCTTTTTCCTGTAGTTTGATAATTAAACCTGAAGAGAGTAATTTTCGGCTAAAGTTGCGCTTGTCAAGTTCAATACTATACACCCCCTCATATAGTGCTGCAATTTGTGGGATCGTAAATTTTTCTGGTAGCAGTTCGAATAGAATAGGATAAAGTGCTGCTTTCATACGCAAACGGTATTGCGCTGAGGCAATCATTTGATCGTGATCAAATATTAATTTAGGGTATTTCTGCAATGGAAACCATTTTGCCTCATAATTGTCACTCAAAATGTGCTTGTATTTTTGGGTATCAATTAACGCAAAGTAACAGATGCTTACGACACGATCATTTGGTTCACGATTTGGCTCACCAAATACACTGCACTGTTCCATATAGACATTTTCGAGTCCTGTCAGTTGTTTCAAGATTCGATGCGCAGCTGCTTCTGGCGCCTCATCCGATTGGACAAAACCACCCATCAGACTCCATTTATTTCTTTCTGGTTCGAAATCCCGTTTAATTAGTAAAATTTCCAGTGACTCTCCATTGAATCCAAATATGATACAGTCAATCGCCAAAAGTATATCTGAATCTTTTTTATAATATTCCATTATTTGTTGTTTTATCGATTTTCTGACTTTACTTCTCCTCTTGTAATAAATCATTAAAAAGTAAATAGCTAAAAATAAGTATAATACTTGGTTGTTGTAAAGCAAAAATTGTTTTACTTCGGTGGCTACATATTATTTGAGCTCCTTATGATTTGATGGTATGAAGTTAATTCAATTTTTCAAATATGAAAATTTTCTTTCATATCTAAAAAAATAAATGTTTATTTGACACTAATTATTTTTGAATACGTATCTTAGATGATGGGCATAAAAAATAATAGGCTAGAAACAATTGTAAGTTATAAACCAAATTCAGTTAAAATGAATGAATCATATGTCATCGGGGTGGATTACGGAAGCGATTCTGTCCGTTCTGTCTTGGTCGATGCGATTAATGGGGATGAAATCTCGTCGTCCGTATTTTATTATCCACGTTGGAAAAAAGGAGAATACTGTGATGCTGCCGCAAGTCAGTTTAGACAACATCCGTTGGATTACATCGAAGGCTTGGAAGCCACAATAAAGGATTGTATACAAAAATCAGGTATTGCAAATATTGGACAAGCTATACGAGCGATTTCGGTAGATACAACAGGATCTACACCGGTTGCCGTAAATGAGCAAGGGGTTCCTTTGGCTTTGCTGGAAGAGTTTAAAGACAATCCCAATGCTATGTTTGTCTTGTGGAAAGATCATACCGCTGTTAAAGAAGCCAAGGAGATTAATGTTTATAATCAAAACAGTCCAGTGGATTATCTAAAGTATGTCGGTGGCGTATATTCGTCGGAATGGTTCTGGGCAAAATTGTTACACGTTTTTAGAGTCGACGAAAAGGTAAGAGAAGCGACATATAGTTGGGTTGAGCACTGCGATTATATCCCGTTTCTATTAACCGGCGGAGTGCAGGCATCTGCTATAAAACGGGGTGTCTGCTCTGCAGGGCATAAATCGCTTTGGGCAGCTGAATTTGACGGGCTACCACCAAATGCGTTCTTTGCAGGCATCGATCCGTTATTGGACGGCATTGTGGATCGGTTATTTACGGAAACATATACTTCAGATAAGCCTGCCGGTAATCTCTCTGCGGAATGGGCCGAACGCTTAGGACTTTCTACCGCTGTGGTCATTGGGATTGGTGCTTTTGACTGTCATATGGGTGCGGTAGGCGGACAGATCGAGCCTTATTACCTGAGTAAGGTCATGGGTACATCAACTTGCGATATGTTGGTGGCTCCCAAAGAGGAGGTGCAGGATATTCTTGTGAAAGGAATCTGTGGTCAAGTGGATGGTTCTATCATTCCGGGGATGATAGGCATGGAGGCTGGACAATCTGCCTTTGGCGATGCATATGCTTGGTTAAAGCAGGTACTAATGTGGCCGACGAAGCATTTATTGCAGGAAGTCGAGGGGCTGACGGGGGTTGTTCGTGAGCAACTCCTGGAAAAGTTGGAAGAAAAGCTATTGATCAGTTTAAGTGAAAAAGCGGCAAATCTGCCGGTTACATCCACATCTGAGTTGGCAATAGACTGGTTAAACGGCCGTAGGACCCCGGATGCGGATCAATCGCTAAAAGGAGCGATTACAGGGTTACATCTTGGTACTGATGCTCCTCGGATATTTAGGGCTATTGTTGAAGCGACCTGTTTTGGCGCAAAAGCTATTGTGGATCGTTTTGTAGATCAGGGGATTCCTGTGAAAGGTCTGATTGGCCTTGGAGGTGTTGCTAAAAAATCTCCTTTTATTATGCAGATGATGGCTAATGTCATGAACATGCCTATTCGAATACATAAGAGTGAGCAGACTTGCGCTATCGGCGCCGCTATGTTCGCGGCTACGGCTGCCGGTCTTTACAATGCTGTAGAGGACGCTATGCAAGCCATGGGGCAAGGTTTTGAACGGACCTATATACCCGAGGAAAAATGGGTGCCAATATATGCCGAACGTTATGAACGTTACAAAACTCTCGGAGCTTTCATTGAAGGAAAGGAATCATTAACCATAACTGTTTAATTGTCGAAATTTTAATCATGTATAATTCAATAAAAGAGGAAGCATACTATTGTAATATGCAACTGCCCAAGCTCGGCCTCGTGCTTTTCACATTTGGAAATGTCAGTGTCGCAGACAGACAGAACGAAGTTTTTGCTATCAAACCAAGTGGGGTACCTTATGAGGAGCTTTCGCCCGAACATATGGTTATTGTCGACTTCGATGGGAATGTGGTAGAAGGCGATCTCAGGCCATCATCTGACACAAAAACGCATGCTGTATTGTACAAACACTGGAAAGAAATCGGAGGAATTACACATACTCATTCTACCTATGCAACATCATGGGCGCAAAGCCAACGGGATATTCCCATCTTTGGGACCACACATGCAGATCATTTGACAACAGATATTCCTTGCGCTCCTCCTATGAGCGATGAGATGATCGCTGGAAACTACGAACATGAAACCGGTTTCCAGATTATCAATCACTTTACCGAAAATCAATTGGATTATAAGGAGGTGGAAATGATCCTTGTGGGAAACCACGCACCGTTTGCCTGGGGAAAAAACGGGATTAAGTCTGTGTATAACAGTGCCGTGTTAGAACAGGTTGCCAAAATGGCTTGGTTAACAGAACAAATTAACCCTGATGCACCTCGATTAAAGCAGGCTTTAATCAAAAAACACTATGAGAGAAAGCATGGGTCTAACGCCTACTATGGACAATAACACACTGTATTGAGAAATTTAAAGCAAAACTAATATTTAAAATGAATATCAATTTAAAAGAGCTTGAGGTCTGGTTTATCGTTGGAAGCCAGGATCTATATGGAGAAGAAACCTTGCGACAGGTCGCTGTGCATGCAACGGAAATCGCTAATTATTTAGATGCTCAGGAAGTGATCCCTGTGACGGTTAAATATAAGCCAATCGTAAAAAATACAGATGAGATCTATGAGACATTAACAGCTGCAAACAATGAAAAGAATTGTATTGGTGTCATTACATGGATGCACACATTTTCGCCTGCAAAGATGTGGATCAGAGGATTAAAAGCTTTACAGAAACCGTTATTACACTTGCATACTCAATACAATCAGGATATTCCTTGGAATGGCATTGATATGGATTTTATGAATCTTAATCAAAGTGCACATGGAGACCGTGAATTTGGGCATATCGTGAGCCGTCTGAAAATCGGACGTAAAGTGGTGACTGGCCACTGGCAAGATGTGGAGGTATTGGAACGTATCAATGTTTGGGTGCGTGCCGCTGCTGGATGGCACGATTGGCAGGGGGCCAAATTTGCAAGATTCGGTGATAATATGCGTTATGTGGCGGTTACGGATGGCGATAAGGTAGATGCCGAGTCACAATTTGGATTTTCTGTAAATACCTATGCCATTGGTGATCTGGTGAAGATTATCAATGAAAGTTCTGAAGAAGAAATAGCTACATTATTAGCAGCGTATGAGGCAACATACGAACTTGCTGAGAATGTAAAAGCTGGTGCGGAATATCACGAAAACTTAATTGAAGCAGCCAAAATTGAAATCGGTCTACGGAAGTTTTTAGAGCAAGGGAACTTTAAAGGTTTTACCGATACTTTTGAGGACCTGTATGGCATGGTACAGCTTCCGGGCCTGGCGGTACAACGTTTAATGGCTGAAGGCTATGGTTTTGCCGGTGAAGGCGATTGGAAGACACCTGCTTTGGTTAGAGCTTGTAAGGTCATGGGGGCAGGTCTGCCGGGCACAACAGCTTTCATGGAGGATTATACGTATCATTTTGATCCTGAAAATCCAATGGTTTTGGGCTCACATATGTTGGAGGTTGATCCAGCTCTGGCCGACGGAAAGCCCCGGATTGAAGTTCATCCCCTTGGAATCGGAGGAAAAGCGGATCCAGCGCGGTTGGTATTCAATGGTCAAAGCGGGGATGCTTTAAACGCTTCTCTGGTCGATATGGGAACCCGTTTTCGTTTAATTGTCAATAAGGTTAAGGGAGTCGCTGTCGAAGAAGAGCTACCAAAACTTCCTGTTGCGCGTGTGTTGTGGAAGCCGCTTCCTGATATGAAAACCGGTTGTAGTGCTTGGATTGTTGCCGGAGGAGCGCACCATACAGCTTATAGCCTAAACTTGACCCCTGAATATCTTGAAGATTTTGCCCGTATAGCCGGGTTGGAATATGTCTTGATTGACGAGGAAACGACAGTAGCGAAACTCGAAAATCAATTGAAATGGAACGAACTCTATTATTTACTCAGTAAATAGTAGGCATAAGCCATTTATGTTTTCCATACTACGGGGGCATAAATGGCTTATTGCTAAATAACCAATTTGGAAAATATGGAAAAATTTGCAATGGTAGATTACATCATCTTTGTAGTTTACTTTTTTATCGTAGCAGGCTATGGCTATTGGATTTATCGTAAAAAGACAAATAGTTTAAGCAGCAGTAAGGATTATTTTTTGGCGGAAGGTTCATTGACGTGGTGGGCAATTGGCTCTTCGTTGATAGCGTCCAATATCTCGGCCGAACAGTTTATTGGAATGAGTGGCAATGGTTTTGAGGTGGGTATTGCTGTGGCTGCCTATGAGCTCATTGCGGCAGTTGCCCTTATCATTGTTGCGGTGTGGTTTATACCGGTCTATCTGAAAAATAAGATTTTCACCATGCCACAGTTTTTAAATAACCGGTACAATGAGACAACGAGTTTGATTATGGCCATTTTTTGGTTGTTTTTGTATGTTTTTGTTAACTTAACTTCTATTTTATATCTAGGAGCGATTGCAATCTCCAGTATGGCTGGTGGTGGAGAAAGTTTCCATATGATAACTGTAGCATTAGCGGTATTTGCAGTGATTATCACACTAGGGGGAATGCGTGTCATTGGATTTACTGATGTTATCCAAGTGGTGGTATTGATTGTTGGTGGAGTGGCAACCACATACGTGGCGCTAACATTGGTCAGTGAACATTTTGGCCTTGGAAAAGATGTCCTGGCTGGATTTAATAAATTGATGGAGGACTCACCAAATCACTTTAATCTTTTTGTTGAAAAACCCGGACCAGGGGCTAGTCAAGAAGACATCAATAAATATCTGATGTTGCCCGGAATCGGTATGTATCTTGCGGGGATCTGGATTGTGAATCTGAACTACTGGGGGTGTAATCAATATATCACGCAGCGTGCTTTGGGAGCGGATTTAAAAACGGCACGGACAGGAATCCTTTTTGCTGGTTTTCTAAAATTATTTATGCCGATTATCGTTATGTTACCCGGTATTGCGGCCTATGTCCTTTACAAAAATGGCGCCTTACAACAGGAAATGGCTCCTGGGGGAGTCTTTCATGCGGATAACGCGTACTCAGCCATTTTGGGCTACCTGCCAAATGGTATGAAAGGACTCGCATTGGCAGCATTGACCGCCGCCATTGTTGCTGGACTAGCGGGAAAAGCAAATAGTATCGCAACCATCTTTACCTTGGATATCTTTAAAAAATACATTAATAAAGAAGCAAGTGAAGCTAAAATGGTTTGGGTGGGAAAAATTACAATCGTTGTTTCGATTTTACTTGCGGTATTATTCACTTGGAATGACAGCTTAGGAATAGGTGGTGCGGGTGGATTTACCTTTATCCAGAAATATACCGGATTTATCAGTCCGGGTGTATTTGCAATGTTCCTGTTGGGCATGTTTTGGAAACGTACTACTGGCGCTGCAGCGATAACAGGTTTAGTTACAGGATTTGCATTGTCGGTATTTTTTAATGAATTTGCAGTGAAAATATTGGGGCCTGAAACCTGGCTTTACACCGCTTTTCCCAATAAGGCAGGAGTTTATGAAATTCCTTTTCAAATCTGTATGGGATTAGCTTTTGCGTTTACGATGATCGCTATGATTGGTGTCAGTATGCTAGGTCCGAAGGTTAATCCAAAGGCTTTTTCATTGGATAAGTCAATGTTTAAAGTCGAACCATCTGTATTGGCGCTAATCGTGGTAACTTTGTTGATGGTAACAGCAATTTATGTGCGTTTTTGGTAGGTTGGATGTTTTAAATGCTAAATAATTATTATAAACTATTCCTATTTAAAATAGGATAAATCCACCCCGTATGGTGGAATAAAAACTTAGTTAACGATGAATAAGAAAATTATTATTGGCTTGTTGACTTGCGCTTCATTAGCCTACGGATGCCAGTCTAACTCGACTCAAAACAAGCAAGCAGCAAGTTCGGTTGACACCACGTCAAATCTTTCTTTTGATAGTCAAATTGATGGTAAAGATGTAAAACTATACCATATAAAAAATAACAAACTATCTGTTAGCTTGACGAATTATGGCGCCCGGTTAGTCAGTTTGAACGTTGTTGGTAAAGAGGGAAAAAGTACGGATGTAATCTTAGGTTATAATTCGGCAGAGCAGTACAAAGAAAATTTCAACAATTATTATGGAGCTATTGTAGGACGATATGGCAATCGAATTGGCAATGCTTCTTTTAAGTTGAATGGACAAACCTACTCGTTGGAAAAAAATGATGGCGATAATTCACTCCATGGTGGAACCAATGGTGTTTATAATAAGGTGTGGGAAGTAGTTCGTAGTACAGAGACGTCAATTACCCTTGCTTATACTTCACCAGATAAGGAAGCCGGCTATCCAGGAACAGTAAAGATGGAAGTTACCTATGCGTTACAGGAAAACGGAGAATTAACGATCGAATATAGTGCAACGACCGATAAGGAAACGGTTTTGAACCTAACGAATCACGCTTATTTTAATCTTAATGGGGCTGGAGATGCATCAATCTTAGATCACGAACTCCAAATTGATGCCAAAGCAATTACAGAGGTGGATGCGACACTGATTCCAACAGGAAAGAGCTTGCCTGTAGCTGGAACGCCTTTTGATTTTAACAAAGCTCAGCTTATCGGTGCCCGTATTGAAGATGAAGATGCACAATTGAAGATAGGGAAAGGGTACGACCATAATTTTGAACTTAACAAGAAGGAAGGTTTTCAGAAAGTCGCTTCGGTGTACGCTTCTAAGACGGGAATTGAAATGCAAATTTATACCACAGAGCCTGGATTGCAGTTTTATAGTGGCAACTTTATGAAAGATACAGATCCCAAAGGGAAAGAGGGGAAAGCTTATCCTTTTCGTTCGGCGTTCTGTTTAGAAACGCAACATTTTCCGGATGCACCCAACCACCCCGATTTTGCATCGACAGTCCTAAAGCCAGGGGAAAAATATAGTTCAAAAACAGCGTATCGCTTTTTGGTTAGGTAAATAAATAGCGAAATAGATGAAGGCAATTCAAATTATTGATCAAGGTATCGTGCAGCTGATTGATCTGCCTATACCACAACTGGAAAGAGGACAAGTATTATTAAGGGTTCATTATGTGGGTTTCTGTGGGTCAGATTTAAATACGTTTAAAGGCTTAAACCCGCTGGCGCTTATGCCCGTTATTCCCGGGCATGAAATAGGGGCTGTTATTGCTGATGTTGGGGCAGATGTACCTTCCAATTTTATTCCAGGAATGTCTGTCACGGTGAATCCCTATACAAATTGTGGGCAATGTGCTGCCTGCGAGAATGGTCGTCCCTATGCTTGTGAATTTAACCAGACCTTGGGGGTACAGCGCAATGGAGCGATGGCAACTTATGTTGCGGTACCCTGGGAAAAGATAATTGGCGATCCGGCAATCTCGGTCCGTGATTTTGCTTTAGTAGAGCCTATGAGCGTAGGCTTTCATGCAGTAAGCCGTGCAGCAGTGACAGACAGTGATCGTGTCTTGGTTTTTGGCTGCGGAATGATCGGCCTTGGTGCCATAATTCGAGCTGTTAGACGTGGGGCTACGGTTATCGCAGTCGATGTGAGTGACGAAAAATTAAGACTGGCACAAAAACTTGGCGCACAATATACGATCAACTCAATAAAGGAAAATCTGGAAGAACGTATTGCAGCCATCACCGATCGCCGAGGAGCTGATGTGGTTATAGAGGCCGTCGGCCGCTCTGAAACCTACACAGCGTCCATTTCTGCCGTTGCCTTTACTGGAAGGGTAGTCTATATTGGCTATGCAAAAGAGAAAATTCCATTTGATACGCAATTTTTTGTAAAAAAAGAGCTGGATATCAGAGGGTCAAGAAATGCTACACCATCAGACTTTAAAGCAGTCATAACATATCTGAAAACAGGGGATTGCCCGATTGACGATTTTATCACTGCAGTGATTCCTCCGGAAGAAGCCCAATCTGCCCTGGAGCATTGGAGTAAAAATCCTGGCGATGTTTTTAGGATTTTAGTACAGTTTTGAGCATTAAGCGAGATATGAAGGCGGCGTCAACTTTTGACACCGCCTTTTTATTTGCCTTACGATCAACTATCGGTTAACCGAAAATATTATTGGTGAATTTGAGGCGTATCCCGATTTGAAAATTGTGGATTGTTTTAAAGATTTCTTTCAAAGTTGCTTTTTCTATTTTTGTGAGGCTATCAATCGGAATATAATTATTGGGATTTAACTTGGCAATCCGGATCTGATTAGCCTGATTTCTCAGTCTCAATGACATCAGGTAGTAATAGGATTGATGCAGTTCGTCATATTGTTCTTGTGTGAATATAGCCAAGTCCAAGAGCGCCTTTAAGCGACCGCCGGTATTTTCTTCATAGATTCTGTTTTTAAGTGCGTATACCCGCACGAGGTCAACAATGGGTGTCATGGCCTTTTTGATGTTGAATACTTCTGTTGATCCTACTGTTTGGGTTTTGATGGTTTTAAAGAATGTCAGTGGTGGTTCATACTGTAATGCATTTTTAGCAATAAAGGCAAAAAAACGGTCGTTTGGTTTTTGCAATTCAATCGTTAAAAAATCCTTTAGCTGCTCGATAATATTCGGGTCGCCATATAAGCGCCTGCAATCAAAGAAGGTGGAAAATTTAATGGCGTTTTCAGGAATGCTTTCTTCAATCCAAGTTTTGTAGTTGTTTTTCCAGTGTGACAGCGAATGTGTCCATTCTGGATTACTGGCCATATATCCTCCGGTACAATAACTAAATCCAATGGTATTTAAATGATCGGATACCTGACTGGCGAATCGCAGGAAATAATCACGCACCAATTCACGCTGTTCGTTGGCTTTATTTTCGTAAATAATGGCGTTGTCTTGATCCGTCATTAAAGTCTGTTCTTTTCTTCCTTCACTTCCCGTTACCATGAAAACGAATTTTGCAGGTGGTTCACCAAGGTCTTTGATGACTTTTTCAATTACCTTTATGGCAATACTGTCTGCGACGGTAGTAATAACTTGATTGGCGATTTCGGCATTTACACCTCTTCCCAGCAATTGGTGGATAATTTCGGGGACATTGTTCCATTTATCCCGCAACTCTTCTAATGTTTCAGCTAGTTTGACAGATTGGATAAATACCAAGGGAGATTGCCCTTGCTCGCTTAATAGCCTATTTCTACTCAGAAAGCCCACATAGTTACCTTCTTTCTCAACGAGGAGGTATTTTGATTTAGTTCGGAACATCTTTAAGACGGCTTCATAGAGATAAGCCTGATTTGAGATACTCACAATAGGGTTGTCCATTACTTCTACAATATGCTGGCCGGTATCTGCTTGTTGAGCGATCACCCGGTCCCTTAGCGTCATGTCGGTCGCATAGCCAATTATTGAATCGCCCGCCTTGATAAATAAGCAGCTAACTTTTTGTGTAGCCATCATCTTTGCCGCCATATAAATAGGCGTGTCAGCGCTACATGCAACAATATCCTTGTAAACAATGTGTTCGATTTTGCGTGAATAAAGCTGGTCAGCCGCAAAGTAGCTTTCTTCAAAAGATGCTGGCGACTTTACGAAATGTGAAAACTCCTCGTCCAGCATTCTTCTCCCAAAAGAATTCGTAAAAAAATGGAAGAATTCTTCATTGGCATTACAGAGTTCGATGAAATTTTTCCGGGGTAAGCGATAAATAACAGTTCCCTTTTTGGCAATGACGGACTTGAGCGCCTTCGTCCTGTTCAACAAGACGGAAATTCCACCAAAGCAATAGGGGCGATGATGAATTTCAATTAACCTTTTGCCATCCGAGCTATCCAAGAAAAAGGTCTCATATTCACCTTGTTCAATAAGATCTACACCGTCCATGTCCGTTATATGCTGTCTATACACAAGTGTATCTTTTGAAAAACGCATTTCGTGAAACATATCGACGAGGCTGAGTTGAACTATTTCGGGCAATACCTGAAACGGTTGCGTAGCTTTTAGAAGTGATAAGATAACTTCAGTATTTTTCATGCTAAATGTATTATATGATGTTATCGAATGCTGATTGCTGGTTTTGAATATCTTGATCAGATAGTTCACCCCGCCGTTTCATTTCAAAAAAACAGCTGGCTGTGATTGCGGCATCTTTTTCGGCATTGTGTATGTTTTTGGGTGTTTCCGAGAAGAGCACTTCGTATAGTAACGGAAGGGGAAGGTGAACCATATTTGGATTGCGCACATAGATCTTACTGTGCAATAACGTACAAAAATAAGTGATTCCAGAAAATGGTATAGGTAGATTGCAACGAAAGTATTCTGCACATAATACCTGTATGTCAAAAGAAAGAAAATGACCAATGACTTGGGGACGATATTTTTTGAGATCATGGCTAAGTTTGCGTAGTACATCTTTTTTCTTTTCGCCATGTTTCATAAGAAAGGGAGGAGTCAATCCATGTATTTGTTCCGCCGCTGGGCTGATTGGAATCAAAGGCTCGTAGATATATTTATTGGAACGTTTGACCTCCTGCATCTCTTCGTCAAAGATGATCCATGCCAGTTGCAGAACATGAGGCCAATTGTCACTCGCTGTATATTTTCTGTCCCATTTCTTGGGCAATCCAGATGTTTCCGTGTCTAAGAATAAAAGATATTTTTTCAAGGAATCGTTGATTATATACTAAAAATAGTAAAAATAATCTAGTTGATGCGGATTAAATCGCTATCTGTAAAAAATATACTTTGTAAAAAACGAGATACTTATTCTAATATTTGGAATTTTATATGTAAAATTGACATTTATTAGTGAATTGCAAAATAACCAATTATGTACAGAAGACTATTATGCGTTTTACTTTGTATCTGTTCTCTTATTGTAGAGCTTCACGCAGGAAACAAACAAAAAAACATTTTTTATACGATGGCGGGAATCGTAAATCAAGAGCGATTTCAATACGCTATTGATCTGCTACAAAAAGAACTGTTCAAATCGACTGTCACAAATCCTGTACAGGTTGAGGTGAGTACGTTAGCACAAAAAAAGTCTTTACCAGACTCTATTAAAGCTAAATTGATCGAGAAAGAACATTTTGTCTTATATCGGAAACCAGGAAAAGGAGTAATTGAACTTATCGGAGCAGACGAGTCAGGGGTATTGTACGGTTGTATGGAATTACTTGCTAATAAAACCTGGCATGGAAACCAACCCTTTTTTATACAAGATGGACCCAAGATGGTGATGCGAGGGACGAGCATCGGGCTTCAGAAAACGACCTATCTACCGGGGCATGATATTTATGAATACCCTTATACACCAGAGTCCTTTCCTTGGTTTTACGATAAGCAGTTGTGGCTGAATTATTTGGATATGATGGCTGAAAATCGATATAATGCACTTTACCTTTGGAATGGGCATCCTTTTTCCTCCTTAGTTAAATTAAAAGATTACCCTTATGCGCTTGAGGTTGATGAGTCTACTTTCCAGAATAACCAAGATATCTATACTTTTTTGACCAAAGAAGCGAATAAAAGAGGAATCTGGATTATTCAAATGTTTTATAATATTATCCTACCAAAGCCTTTCGCCGATCGCCATGGTTTAAAGACACAGGAGCGAAATCGGATTATTACACCTTTAATTTCAGATTATACACGTAAGAGCATCGCTGCTTTTGTAGCTAAATACCCGAATGTGGGGCTCTTGATTACTTTGGGTGAAGCAATGGAAGGGGTGGGGCAAGACGACATCAACTGGTTTACAAAAACGATTATTCCGGGTGTGAAAGATGGTTTGCAGTTGTCTCGGACAGGCGGTGAACCGCCCATCATTCTAAGAGCTCATGATACGGATGCGCCTGCTGTTATGCAAGCAGCACTGCCGATATATAAGAATTTGTACACGATGGCTAAATATAATGGAGAGGCATTGACGACCTATACACCTCGGGGAAAATGGGCAGAATTACATCGTTCATTAAGTGATATTGGTACTGTACATATTCAAAATGTGCATATATTGGCCAATTTGGAGCCTTTTCGTTATGGTTCTCCCGATTTTATCCAGAAATCGGTTAAAGCTATGCACGAAGTCCATCATTCGAATGGCGTCCATATATATCCACAGGCTTCGTATTGGGATTGGCCTTACTCAGCGGATAAAGTTGACAATAGATTATTACAGGTCGATCGAGATTGGATGTGGTACAAAGCTTGGGCTAGATACGCTTGGGACGAAAATCGAGATTTATTAGATGAAAAATCCTATTGGTCAAAGGAACTTGTGCACTATTACGGTATTCCTGAGAAGGATGCGCAAAAGTTATTATTGGCCATTGAAGAAATAGGTGAGATATCGCCTAAAATCCTGCGGCGATTTGGTATTACAGACGGTAACAGACAGACCTCTTCTTTGGGAATGCTGATGACGCAACTGATAAATCCTTATCGTTATGGATTGTTTACAATGCTTTATGAATCTGAGGCGCCACAAGGAGAGATGATTGTTGATTATGTAGAGAAGGACTATCGTCATGAAGGCCATATTGGAGAAACACCTGATCAGGTGGCAAGAGAAATTGTGCAACATGGAGCGCGCGCAGCGGCTCTTATCAAAACATTGGGAACGCCCACCAAAAATGTAGCTGAATTTGATCGATGGCTTAATGATATCCGAATCCATCAACTGTTGGCTAATCATTATAGCTATAAGGTGAAAGCGGCCATTCAACTTCTGCGCTATAAATATATACGTGATCTAAATGCTCTTCGAAAAGCTTTACCGGATCTGGAACAAAGTGTTGAAGAATACCGTAAGCTAACAGCGATAACAGATAAGACCTATTTATATGCAAATAGCATGCAGACCAAACAACGTAAAATACCAATGCGGGGAGCGGATGCAACTTTTATTCATTGGAAAGAAATGCTGCCTGTATTTGAAACTGAATTGAAGAACTTTAAACAAGCGATAGATTCTTTATCAAAGATGAGTGATACCCCTACGCAAATAAAAGTTGGATTAAAGTCTCAGCAGGTCACTTTTTTGGATAATCAACAATTGATTCCATTGAAAAAGGGCGCGAAATTGTATGCGGATCAGGAATTGGTCGTGACACATTTAGCAAATGAATTAGAAGGTGTCCAAGCGATACAGATTGATGCGGCTAATCAAAAATTAGTCGGTACACATCTCCGGTTCAAAAGTGAAAAACCAGTAAAGATATTAGTTGGCTATTTCAATAGCACCGACAAGGTTTTTGCCCCCAAACCCGTTTTGGAAATCGATGCGAGCGCCAATGATTTTGGACAGGCAGAGGCAAAAGTGCGTAATGCGATCCGAATTCAGTATATGCCTATGGTAGATATTCATACTTACTCCTTTCCTGCGGGAACAAATGAACTGAAAATTCCGAAGGGAGAGGTGCTGATTTTAGGCGTTGTGGACGATAGGGATCTCCCATATCCGTATAATGCCGATGTGGATAATCAAGGAGATGACCTCGACGATTTATTTGGCTATTATCAGGGTACAAAACTGTAACATAACGAGGCTCAGGATAGTACAGGATAAATAACTTAAACGAAGTAGGTATTTTACGAAAACACAATAAATTGATTTCAACTTTTTGATATTAAATAAGTAATGAAAATTAAAACGTCTATTCTTGCGCTTCTTTTCTGTGGACTTTCCTATGCAACGGCGCAGGAAAAATTAGTGGAGAAGGTCCGATCTTATGTTCGGGAATTTAATCGTAATGACAATGAAGCAGTGGTCAACAAAATTCCAAATAAGGATGCTTACGATTGGTTGGTGGCAAATGTCCCCTTGCTGGATTGTCCTGATAAGGAGGTTGAGCAGACTTATTATTTTAGATGGTGGTCCTACCGCAAACATATAAAGTCTAGTCCAGAGGGAACGTTAGTAACAGAATTTATTGAACCGGTAAAGCATGCTGGAAAATACAATTCAATTAGCTGTGCACTTGGCCACCATTTGTATGAAGGGAGATGGATTCGCGACAATGCGTTTTTAAAAGAATACATTGATTTTTGGCTTTATCATGCTGATAAAGGTCAATCCAAGCGGAGATTCCATCAGTTCAGTTCCTGGCTGCCTGATGCATTATTGGCCTATTGCAAAGTCAATCCTGACAATCACTATTTAGAGGCCCGTTTGATGGACTTGGATCAAGATTTTGAAAAATGGGAAAAAGAAAGAAAGGCTAATAATGGTCTTTTCTGGCAATACGATGTCCAGGATGGGATGGAAGAATCTGTCTCCGGTGGACGTAAAGTGCATAATATGCGCCCATCTATTAACAGCTACATGTATGGGAATGCTGTTGCGATTGCAGCAATTGCCAAATTGGTGTCGAATAAGGGATTAGAGAAGAAATATAGTTCATATGCAAAGTCTTTGCGTCAATTGGTATTGGATTCACTCTGGGACAAGGAGGATCAATTCTTTAAAACAAAGCTGGAAAAAGGACCGCTACACTCCACACGTGAAGCAATTGGTTTTATCCCCTGGTACTTTCATTTACCGCCCGATAAAGCAATGTATGGAAAAGCATGGCTTCAATTGCCCGATACGGCAGGATTTAATGCCCCTTGGGGAACAACGACTGCCGAACGACGTGAACCAACTTTTAGAACGCGTGGGACAGGGCATAGTTGTGAATGGGATGGTGCGATTTGGCCTTTCACAAGTTCGCAGACGATCCGTGGAATGGCCAATTACTTAAGCGATTACAAGCGGAATAACGCGATAAATGCGCATGATTTATACGAGCAGATTCATAAATATGCCAAATCGCATGTTATGAACGGTAAGCCTTATATTGGTGAATACCAAGATGAGCGGACAGGAGCATGGTTAAAAGGCGATCATCCGAGAAGTAAGTTTTACAACCACTCTACATTTGCGGATATCATTATTCAGGACTTAATTGGCATAAAGCCACAAACCAACAATACATTGGAAATAAAGCCATTGATTACAAAAGACAGATGGGCCTATTTTGCGCTGACTCAGTTAACTTACCACAATAAGAACATTGCGATTTACTGGGATGCTACCGGCGAAAAATATAACAAAGGAAAAGGATTTACTGTATATGTGGATGGAACAAAGTCCTTCCACCAGCTAGATTTAAAAAATTGTAAGATTAACTTAAATTAATATGATCAGAAAAAACTATCATCGTGGAATAATAACAGTTTTCTTTTGTTTATTCATGTTGGGTATACAGGCACAAACTTGGCTAAGTGTCATGGACTTTGGTGCTCGGAAAGACAGTACTGGCAGTAATACATTGGCTATCAAAAAGGCTATTGCAGCAGCAGCAAATAAAGGAGGAGGAACCATCTATTTCCCGGCGGGAAAATATATAACAGGTCCAATTCACCTGAAAAGTAATATCACCATTTATATTGATGCTGGTGCTGAATTGCATTTTAGTGATAATTTTGATGATTATTTACCTATGGTGGAATCTCGATGGGAAGGAACCGCAGTAACCAATTTCTCACCATTATTCTATGGCAATAACCTAGAAAACATTAGTATTCAAGGACGTGGTACGATCGACGGACATGGTAAAAAGTGGTGGGGCTATTCGGAGGTTGAGGTTAAAAAACAAACAGAAGACAGTAAATGGCAAAAAGAGTTTAAACGCCTCAATAAGGATGTACTGGCTCCAGATCTTCCGGGATGGATCGAGAGAGGCTTTCTACGTCCGCCGTTTATACAATTCTTAAATTGTAAAAATGTACAGATCAAGGATATTAAAATTCAAAATTCACCATTTTGGACAATTAATCCCCAATACTGTGATAATGTCACAGTGGATGGTGTGACAATAGATAACCCTCCATCTCCTAACACAGATGGCATTAATCCAGAATCTTGCTCCAATGTTCGCATCGCTAATTGCCATATTAGCGTGGGGGATGACTGCATTACGATAAAATCAGGAAAGGATCGTTCGGGACGAAAAATTAACATCCCCGCCGAAAATTATACGATTACAAATTGTACAATGCTTCGTGGTCATGGTGGCGTTGTGATTGGAAGTGAGATGTCCGGCGGCGTTAAAAACATTGTTATTTCCAATTGTATTTTTGATGGTACTGATCGTGGTATACGGCTTAAGACTGCTCGGGGCAGAGGAGGTATCGTTGAAAATATTCAAGTGTCTAATATTGTCATGCGCAACATTAGAGATCAAGCCGTTGTGATGGATATGCAATATGCTAAAACTGAGATCGAGCCTGTCGGCGAACGTACACCTAAGTTCAGGAACATCTTTATTAACAATCTATCAGGGACAACCAATCGTGTTGGATATATGCGGGGGTTGGAGGAAATGCCAATTGAGAATGTTGTATTTTCAGATATTAATATGCAGGGGAACACAGGTTTTTCGGCTCTTAACGTGAATGGCTTGACATTAAACAATGTAAACTTGGCCATTAAACAAGGAGCCTTGTTGACTGCCAACAACAGTAAAGAACTGAATATTTTGAATGTGAAAAATACGACACCTGTGGTTGAGAAATCACTAATCGAATTGGAAAACTGTAAATCGGCCAATGTGCAAAGCTGTTTCCCTTCAGCAGGAACAGGACTGTTTCTGGATTTAGTTGGTTCCGCAAATGAAGAAATTTACGTGCAGGGCAATAATCTGGCTCGCGTAAAGCAAATCCTCCGTGGAACTTATAAAAGTGGTCAGTTAACATCAAATATAAACTCTTCAGACAATAAATAATGCGTTTACAACTGTATATCTTATGGTCGTTTTTATCGATATGCTCCTTGCGCTCAGCTTTTGCACAGTCGCGCGTATGGTTTGATCATCCTGCTACACAATGGGAAGAGGCTTTGCCTATTGGGAATGGCCACCTGGGAGCCATGATTTATGGTGGTGTTAGCAATGAGGAAATACAGTTTAATGAAGAGACCTTGTGGACCGACGGCCCACGGGATTATAATAAAAAAGGAGCATCAAAGTATCTTCAAAAAATCCGCGAATTACTGGATCAAGGTCGACAGAAAGAAGCAGAATCTTTGGCGATGCAGGAGTTTATGGGGGTTAAAAGTGAATCAGAGGACCCTACCGCTTGGTTGGACAAAATTGGCAGCATCCGAAAACAGGAACATGGTCCTTTTGAATTCTCTTTTGATGATAGTAAATGGCCACTTATTACCGTTCCGCATTATGAGGGCTGGGAAACTGAGGGGCTGGAAGGCTTGGACGGAGCAGTGTGGTTTCGTTATGATTTTAACCTGTCAAAAAATGACCTGGCTGAGCACTGGTCGTTGGATTTAAATAAAATACGAACCAATGATTATACCTATATCAATGGTGAGCTCGTCGGCCAATCTGCGGGAGATGAAACCAGGAGACACTATCAAATTCCTATGTGGGTATTGCGTGAAGGACGGAATAGTATCGCTATTCAGGTAATCAATCTAGAAGGTAAGGGCGGCGTGGCAGGGTATAAAGATCCCAAACAAGCTATCGGTTTAAAAAGTAACACCGGTAGATTTGTGTCGTTGAAGGGAAAGTGGAGATACCATATTCAAGATCAAAACAGTCCGAAAATAGGGAGTTATCAAGCATCCTATCAACCTTTTGGTTCGTTGAAACTGCAGTTTGATCACGATGTTGCTGAAAACTACAGCCGGATACTCGACTTGGATAAAGGCGAAGTCCGGGTCAATTACGCTTTCAAGGGGGTGCATTATAGGAGGACCTATTTTGCGAGTCATCCCAATAATTTTATTGCTGTACGCTTGCAGGCTGATCAGAAGAATAAAGTTACTTTTCGTCTCGCAATGAATACCAAACATCAGCGCGCTAAACTTCATCACATGGACGGCACATCAATCCGTTTGGAAGTGTGGGTAAAAAATGGCTCAATGCGCGGGACGGCTTTCCTGAACCTCAAATTGAAAGGTGGTGCAGTATCCTATGAAGGCGACGAACTTGTGGTACAACAGGCTGATGAAGCGCAGATTTATCTGATTGCCGCAACAAATTTTAAATCTTATCAGGAATTGAACGAGCAGTATGCTGCTACTGCTTTAGAACGATTCAAGAACTTATGCACGCTTGATCTAGATAAATTGCATCAAGTCCATCAAAAAGATTACCAACGATTGTATCATCGCTTTGCAATAGATCTTGGTGCCAGCAACCAACTTGACTCAATTCCAACTGATCGAAGATTGCAGCGGGCGGCTGGACATACTGATCCTGGGCTTGTAGCACTTTATATGCAATTTGCCCGATATTTACAGATCGCAGCGTCTCGCGAAGGTAGTCAGCCCATGAATCTCCAAGGTATTTGGAATCCATTTTTAGAGCCGTCATGGGGCAGTAAATATACCACCAATATCAATTTGGAAATGAATTATTGGCCGACAGAAGCATTGAATCTTTCTGAGTTGCAGCAACCTTTATTTCAGATGATCCAGGATCTTCGTCTAGCTGGTGGGCAAACGGCTAAGGAATATTATGCTGCTCGGGGCTGGGTATTGCATCATAATACAGACATATGGCGTGGAACAGCTCCCATCAATAACTCCAATCATGGGATATGGCCCACAGGTGGGGCTTGGCTGGTGCGACATCTTTGGGAGCACTATCAATATACACAAGATCTACGCTTTTTACAGCAGTATTATCCTATCATCAAGGACGCGACCTTATTTTTCAAAGATTTTTTAGTTAAAGACAAAACCACAGGATGGTGGGTCAGCTCGCCTTCAAACTCTCCAGAAAATGGAGGTTTGGTCAAAGGACCTACAATGGATCATCAGATTATCCGTTCGTTGTTTGATATTTTCGATCAAAGTTCCAAGTTATTGGGTAAAGATGTTCAATTGCGGGATTCAATTATGGAGATGCGAGATCAAATAGCACCAAATCAAATTGGGCAACATGGACAGCTCCAAGAATGGTTGACGGATTTGGACGAACCAGAAAATAAACATCGTCATGTATCCCACTTATGGGGGTTATTTCCAGGAGATGAAATCAATACGACGTATACACCACAATTGGTTGAAGCTGCAAAACGTTCGTTGGTATTACGTGGTGATGAGGGAACGGGTTGGAGCCTGGCCTGGAAAATTAATTTTTGGGCTAGATTAAAAGACGCTCAGCATGCTTATCACATGGTAAAAATGCTATTGCGACCGGCGGGTAAAGGCGGCGGTTCTTATCCAAATCTATTTGATGCTCATCCGCCATTTCAAATCGATGGCAATTTTGGTGGAGCCTCAGGGATTATGGAGATGTTGCTTCAGAGCCATATCAACGGGATTGAATTATTACCAGCATTGCCAGTGGAAATGAGCGCAGGGAAAGTAAAGGGACTCAGAACGCGTGGAGCTTTTCAGGTTAATATGGAATGGAAAGACAATCAGTTATTGGAGGTGACTGTGGAATCGCTTGCTGGAGAAGAACTCCATTTGCGTTATGCTAGTCACGAAGTAAAAATCAAAACAAAGAAGGGTAAATCTTATGCCTTCGATAAAGAATTGAAGTTAAAGAAATAATGATGACCAGATTGATGCTGTTGAGTAGGATGTTTTGCTGTGCCTGTATGCTATTATTCGGAATGTTTTCCTATGGTCAAAACATCCGTAAAACGATTGCACTGGATACAGATTGGTTGACAATAATGGACCAAAAAGATTCTGCTAGGTACGGCGGGTTTCACCGTTTGTCTTTTAAGACAGATAAAGAATGGCGGAAAGTAAATGTCCCACATAACTGGGATGGCTACGAAGGATATCGCAGATTGCTGCATGGCAATTTACACGGGTACTCATGGTATCGAAAAACCTTCTCTCTTAAACAGCAAAGGAATAAAAATAGGTTCTATTTATTTTTTGAGGGAGTAGGGTCCTATGCAACAGTTTGGTTAAACGGCATACGGGTAGGATATCATGCTGGGGGAAGAACCACATTTACACTGGATGTCACAGATGCGATCAAATTGGATGGAAGTCTCAACCTTTTGGCCATTCGGGCAGATCATCCGGCACATATTATGGATCTTCCTTGGGTGGATGGAGGCTGTTCGACAGAACGGGGATTTTCTGAAGGTTCGCAGCCTATGGGAATTTTTCGTCCAGTGAGTCTATTGATCAAAAATGAAGTGTCTATTACGCCTTTTGGTGAACATTATTGGAATGATGAAACCGTCGATCATAGGCAGGCGGTCGTACACCAAGTCGTGGAAGTGAGTAATAAAAGCCACCTAATTAAAGATCTGGAGCTTATAACGGAGGTTTTGGACCAAAAGGGAAAACTAATTGTTCGATCTACATCGAAAGACCAGATTAAAGGAAATGCTATAAAGGAAATTAGGCTGAAAGATCTTGTTTTTACAAATCCACAATTATGGTCTGTGACCTCGCCCTATTTGTATCGCATAAAAATAAAGTTAAAAATAGGCCGACAGATCATAGACGAGATAGAAACACCTTACGGCATTCGCGCTGTTCGCTGGTCAAAAGGGTTAAAACCATCCGGTGATCCACGTCTTTTAGTTAATGGAGCACCGGTATTTATAAATGGTATTGCGGAGTATGAACATAAATTAGGGCAGTCACACGCTTTCGAAAAGGAAGAGATCGATTCCCGGATTAAGCAGATCAGAGCACTCGGGTTCAACTCCTTTCGTGATGCCCACCAGCCACATAACCTGCGTTATCAACACGCATGGGATCAACATGGTATTTTGTTATGGACACAGCTTGCGGCACACATCTGGTTTGATACGCCTGCATTTCGAGAGAACTTTAAAAGATTGCTGACAGAATGGGTGCGCGAACGTCGAAATAGTCCATCAGTAATTTTATGGGGACTTGAAAATGAAAGTACGCTTCCGGAAGATTTTGCACGTGAATGTACTGCGTTGATTCGCAAATTAGATCCAACAGCATCTATACAACGTTTAGTAACCACATGTAATGGCGGTAGCGGGACCGATTGGGACGTACCGCAAAATTGGACGGGTACTTATGGGGGAGATCAAAAAACCTATGGCGACGATCTAAAAAAGCAACAGCTCGTGGGGGAATATGGTGCTTGGCGCAGTCTGGGGATGCATGCCGAACCGCCCTATCTACCCAACGAAAATAATTACAATGAAGAACGTTTTGCTGATATTTTACAGACCAAGGTACGTTTGGCAGAGTCTGTGAAAGATAGCGCTGTAGGCCATTATCTATGGCTTTGGAACTCACATGATAATCCTGGCCGTATCCAGGGGGGAGAAGGAAATCGTGAGATTGATCGGATTGGGCCGGTTAATTATAAAGGGTTGTTGACACCCTGGGGGGAGCCCACAGATGCGTATTATATGTATCTATCGCATTATGGTAAGAAAGAGCAGCCCATGGTGTATATCGCCATGCATTCTTGGCCGAATCGTTGGTTGACCCCTGGGATAAAAGATAATATTCGTATTTTTTCGAATTGTGATGAAGTAGAACTTTTCAACGATCTCGGTTCGTTATCGCTTGGAAAAAAGCAACATCCAGGCTTTGGACAGCATATTGAATTTGATGGCGTCAAAGTAAATTACAATGTACTTTATGCTGAAGGACGAAATGCTGGAAAAGTGGTTTCCCGTGATACCATTATATTACAAAACTTTCCTGAAAGTCCACATTTTGCTGCCTTGCAACAGCAATCCAAGATTTTAAAACCAGATCAGGGATATCACTATGTTTATCGCGTGAATTGTGGTGGAGATACCTATATCGATGAATATGGGGGATACTGGCAGGCTGACCAGCCTTATAGGCCCATGCTCGCCTGGGGAAGTAGGTCTTGGTCGGACAATTTCGATGGGATGAGTACAAATTTCGCCAGTCAACGGATAATTTTTGATCCTATCAAAGGAACAAAGGACTGGCCTCTTTTTCAGACATTCCGCTACGGGCTGGATAACCTTGGGTATCAATTTGACTTACCTAACGGAGATTATTTCGTCGAACTATATTTTGCCGAACCCTGGTACGGGAAGTTTTCATCCGGACAAGGCGATCGTGTTTTTGATATTGCTATTAATGGTCAAGTTGTGGAACATCAGTTTGATATTTATAAAAATGCTGGATTCCAGCAGGCCTTAAAAAAAAGCTATCCTATTAAAGTCATGAATGGAAAGATTGTTATTAATTTTCCACGTATTTATACTGGTCAGGCGGTAATACAAGCCATTGCTATTGCATCAAAAGAAAACAGGAAAACCTTATCGCTTGGTCAAGAGCATTATAATCTTGAATTAAGGAATCAAGATATTAAACTCCACAGCTGGTTGGATATAGGTAGCTGCCTGAAAAAGGAAGGGAATACTGAAACAAAATTTTTCTCCTTGCCTTCTTCCTTGTTTGGTTCAGATTATTTTGAGCTTGATAGCAATAGATCTTATCGCTTACACTTTAAAGAGCCTACTAATGTTTTCTTATTGGGGGGGAATAAGCCTGATGATTTTGAACAGACCAAAGACAGTGTGCAATTGAATACAGGGAAATATCTGGCAGTTTTCCGTAAGGTATTGCAGGCAGGGAAAGAGCTTGCCATAACGACCAAGACGCAAGGGGAAATTCTGGTATTTCAGCAGCAAAGTGGGATGCTGCCAGTGTATGATCTTAAAGAGGTTAAAAACTATAAGGCCTATCAAAGTAGCTGGCGCGACGGTGTTTCCGAAACCGAGCTTGCTGGACAAAAACGTTTGGTATTCAATAATAAAGAAGGTTATATCGGTTGGCAATTTCAGGTTGGTGCGGCAGATGTGTATGCGTTATCGATTAAGTATCATAACCCATTTAAGGAAGCACGTCGTGGTTATTATGAAATTTTGGATAAAGATAAGCATGTGCTAGTGCCTAAAACTCCAATACAATTGGAGCCTACACGTGTAGGTAAATGGAATTATATCAATACTGATACAAAGACAATGATTAATGCGGGCACCTATTTTGTTAAGTTATATTCTTCTGATTTAGAAGGTGTTATTGTTGATAATTTAGAGGTTAAATAACGTAAGTGCCAGCATAGTACATGACGGTTGTCAATAAAATTTTCAGTTATATTGAAGACTCAAAAATTCTTTAATGTCATTTGAAGTTTATTTGAGAGTTTATGAAAAAATAAAGGTAAGGGACTTTATTTAATGTTTAATAATAACCAAAAAAGGGATAAACTATTTCATGCCTATGAAACGTTTTGCATTACTCATGTTTTTATTTTTAAGTGTATCTATGACATTTAGTCAAACAGAAGACGCTTATTGGAAAACTATTACCGATCGGTCAGAAAAAATTGTCGCGAAATTAGCGTTACAAGATCAGGCCAAACAAGAAAAAGCAGCTCACATTATCC
>JAQZAZ010000056.1 GCA_029239355.1 Sphingobacterium sp. | reverse complement strand
GGTACAAAGATAAGAATAATTAAGTGACAAAAAATCCCGTTCTAAAGAAAATAGAACGGGACAACTGTTATGTATGTGTTTTAAAATAGGTAGATTCGCTATTATTTAGCCATGTATAGCTTCTTTATTTCCGTAGGACTGGATTAGTTTACCTTCAAAATCCAACCACTCTTTCCAGCGTTTTTCCACATCGACATCTACGGAATATTTCTTCGCAAAATTCAGGAAAGTTGTATAATGATTTGCTTCGGACACCATCAGATCGTAATAAAATTGAGCAAGCTCCTTGTCTTGGATATTTTGGGACAAGACCCTAAACCGCTCACAACTACGCGCTTCGATCATCGCAGCAAATAGTAGTCTGTCTATAAAAGCCATATTCCGGCTACCATCTTTTTTGGAAAATTTCATCAGCTGACCTACATAATCATCCTTTCGTTCGCGCCCCAATGTATAGCCCCGCTCCTTGATGATGTCAATTACCATCTTAAAATGTTCCATTTCTTCAATGGCTATTGACGTCAATTCATGAACCAGATCTTCATGTTCTGAATTGTTTGTGATCAAGGATATCGCATTTGAAGCGGCTTTTTGTTCACACCAGGCATGATCGGTTAAAATCTCTTCCAAATTTCCTTCAGCGATATTTGCCCATCGCGGATCTGTCAACAACTTAAGTCCAAGCATCTTACTATCTAACTAAAATTTACTGGCAAAGGTAGGCAATATCCCGGCTTAAAAAAAATGATACCGCGCTCTTAGCTACCTTTGTTAAGTAATGTCCTAATTTTAGGAGCTATTTTTTCTCCATAAATCTCAATAGAGCGTAACATCTCTTTATGTCCAGGAGCCCCCACATCCATATGGGCTGAGAAACGCGTCAATCCAAATTTCTCATGGATTTCCAAAATTTTATCAACGGCATATTCTGCGTCCCCAACAATAAGATGTCCTCTTGAAGACCTGCCAAAATCATATTGTGTCCGTTGATAGGATGGCCATCCACGGCTTGCTCCGATACGATCCATCTGTGCCGAGTAGATAGGGTAGTAATAATCTGCAATCTGTCCACTATTATCGCCAAAAAAAGCATGCATATGAACACCAACTTGAAATTTTGACATATCATGCCCATTATCTTCATAAGCTTGGCGATACATTTCGAACAAATGATCGAAGTTCTCGTACATGCCGCCAATAATTGCAAACATGACCGGCAGGCCAAGTTTTCCGGCGCGGATCACCGATGATGTGGTCCCACCAACCGCTACCCAGATTGGCAACGATCCATTCTTTGGTCTCGGAAAAATCTCTTGGTTGATCAAAGGTGCCCTAAAATTTCCGCTCCAGGTGACTGGATTCTGTTTATTCAACCGGAGTAATAATTCCAGTTTCTCTTCAAACAAATCCGAATAATCCTTCAAGTCATATCCAAATAATGGAAATGATTCGATAAATGAACCTCTTCCTGCCATTAGCTCTGCCCGACCATCGGACAGGAGATCGACTGTCGCAAAATCCTGAAATAATTTAACGGGATCGGCCGAACTTAGTACGGAAACAGCACTGCCCAACCTGAGGTTTTTGGTCACAGTAGAAGCTGCTGCTAATATAATCTCCGGAGCCGCGACGGCATAATCTGCCCGATGGTGCTCACCAATACCAAAGAAATCCAATCCAACCTGATCCATCAGCTTGATTTCTTCAATAATTTCTTTCATTCTATCCTGTGCTGCCTGGATCTGACCTGTACTTGGATCTATCCGAGAGTCACCAAACATTCCTATTCCTAATTCCATGTCTCTATTTTAAAACTAATTCAAAAATAGCTGCTGCATTTCACAATTTATTTGATCTAGGATAAGAAATACTAAAAAAGAGATAATGTTGTTTTAACGACCTGCTCTGCATCGCCACTAAAATGGTGTCCACCCGAAAGATATTTCTTACTGAAGTTTTTTAATGTAATTTTCTGCAGTGGGAATTCAGCGCCATCATCCCCTAATACCACACTTGTTTTGATGCCTTCTATCCGATTTATTTCTGCTATTACATCAAGGCTGCGCTTGGCATTGCTCCTGCCCAAAATATCAGCGATATGAATTTCCAGATCCGTCGAAACCGAGGGCTCCAATAACACAATGCTTTGCACGTTTTTCTTGATCAGGGGATCAATACGGTTTATGATAAAAGGCACCGCGTCCGCCCCAAAGGAATACCCCACAATAAAAAGCTGGAGATTCTGCCGCGAGCGCATTACCTTTTTAAGCGTATTTGATATATCTGCCGCGATATCCTTGGGTGTTTTTTTCTTCCAAAAATAGTTCTTCGAATCAACAGCAGCCACAGCATATCCGGCATGAGCAATTAACTGACATATTTTATTCGAAAAAGAATTGAAACCACCATCTCCGCTTAAGTAAAGTACCAAAGGCAATACCGTTTTATTGTTCCAATATTTCATATTGATCAACCGTTGTTGTGCGAAAGCATGAAATACCATGCAGCCAATTATTAATAAAATGATTAATTTCTTCATAGAAATCGTTTTTGCTTACATAGATTGAACTGATATCAATCATTCGGTTTCATCACTTTAACCAACGCAACCGGAAGCGGTATCAGATCAAAATCGTTATCAAAGATAAGGTATTTGTTTTCCCAAAAAGTCGCATACTTCTCTTTAAAATCACGTAAGCTGTGGTAATGTTTAAAATTTCCGAGTCGCGTTGACGCAAATTTCATAATCTTTTCTGCGGGACTCCCTGTTGCTTCCAACCCCGCCATCGGAACCATTCCCAAGTTCAGGTAGCTATATTTTTGCGTTTTTGCATATCGGATCAATTCAACGATTAACGCATCCATACTTCCACCTGGCGCCGCCACCGACTTCCGAATCATATCATAAGTACACTCATCTTTGGCATAATCAGGAATAATATTCAAGAAAGCAACGATTTTGCCGCTTTCATTTTTAAGGACAATGATATCCTGTTCAATCAGCTCGTCGGCAATGAACATACCTTGTGAAAAGACCATTTCCTTCCTATCGAATTCCTTTAACCATTCGTCAGAAATGACCTTGAGTTCATCCAGGATTACCAGTGGCTGCGGCGCCTTTAACACTGCAGTTGTAAATCCTTTTTTCTGGATCGCATTCAGTCCATTACGTAATGATTTACGCTCTTTTCCCTCCAAGCTAAATTTTTCCAATTCCAAAATAGCTTCCTGTCCAATCGCTATCTTCTGCTTCCGAAGGGATGAAAAATGAACTAGGCTATTTTCATCAACCCGATAATAAATAGCTTTTAACCCATTTGAATAACAATAACGATCGAATTCTTCGACTAGCTCCTCCTTATCTTCCTGTTCGCATACCGGCTCATCCAATACGATCGCAAACTCATTGGCAAGTCTATAAGCTGTAAAGCCCTCTGAAATCTCGGAGAAAAAAAGATATTTGTCTTTCCCGAGTTTAAAAAAATCCATGGGCGATTGCCCAAATTCATCCAACAATAGTTTCGCCCGTTCGAGTTTAGATTTATTAGAATCCTCATCCGGGATCAAACGCGGACGAGCGAGGGCGTAGATTAAGAGAAACCAGCAAAAAATTCCTAAGACTTGTGTGATACGCAAGAATTCCTGCCCAAAATTTGTTTGAGGCATCAGATCATTATCAGCGAACAACAAAAAACTTTTTGCAGTATGGTAAAGAGACTGCCGCCAAGTAAATTCAACACCAAAATGTTGTTTATCAATCAAGTAAAAGCTTACTACATCAAATAAACAGACCCCGCCTAATGCTACGGCAAAGGTTATGAAGCCAATCCTTATCCAGCGGATATTACTTTTAATCCGATACTGCTTGTAACTGATCCCCAGGAAGATAAGGGTCAATAAGGCTACCGATGCTTCTTCATAGTCCAATGCTTTAAACACATGTCCAAACAAAGATAAAGCACTGAATACAACAGCTATCCAGAATGCGACACGAAAACCTTTGATGAGATAAGCCGAGGTAACCAACAAACCTATTCCCAGAACAAATACCATAAACTTAGATGCATGGATAGCTTCCAGTGGTAGGTAAAACCGGTCTAATTTCATACGATCCGCCAATGGTGGAGTTAATACCGAAACGATATTGACCATACCCAAAAAGAAGATCAACAATGCCGGTCCCACCCGTGCCAAAAGCTGTCGACCACGCCAGGCAAAAGCGATCAATCCCAAGAATAAAGGTAACCAGAATTCAAATACACGATATAGGATGGTTATCCCTAATCCTGCTGCCTGCCCATATCCATATGCCTTGAAAATATAAAGCATGGTTAATTCGACGGCACCCAATCCTCTCAAAAAGGGCGATACAATCATTAGCACTACCGAAACTGTATAAGCGATGGCTGCCGCCTCAAATGAATGATCCAAACCCAGCGCATACATGCTGACAAAAGCATGCGCTATCCCGCAGCCCTCAACGACCATTGAAGCCATTACTGTACCTAGGAGGTATTTCATTTTGACTTCCCCAGAAAATATTTCGTCGATATTGGAAGCAACTGCTGGAAATTTTAATTCCATCCAACGATAGATCCCCTTATGCGTACGAAAGGACCATACAAACCAGAATATAATGGTTAAAAGCAATCCCAAAAACAATAGCGAAATCCAAGCGTTACCAAAATTTTTGTTGTCCCAAATTGTATATAATATCACAGGGACGCCAATCATAAAGACAGTCAATAATCCGACGTAACCATATAAAGCGCCAGCTTGATGAATCTGTGTCGTATTTAAATTCCTTTTTCGTAATTGGGTAGTTGTATAAGCCAGGGAGCTAATGCCCCCCGCAGGAAGAAATACACTTAGTAAATTTCTTTTTAAGAATAGGTCTATGGCAATTTTCAAGCTGATCGAAAGACCAATCGCTTTAAAACTCTGTACATACATCAGGCCTTGTAGTAACACATAGAGAAGAGTGATACCAATACCGACCGAAACCCAAGTTAGATCCGCCGTTCTCAGTTGAGGAATAATGGCCGATAGCTCTTTTCTTTCGTTTCTAAAAAAGACGAAGGCTAGTAAAATAACCAAAACAGCTATTAGCTCCTTCCAATAAGTTTTTGGTGAGAAATGTCGAATGCGTTGAACAATAGTCTTGCCCATATTATCGTTTATTGTCTAATAACCATACCGTATATATAAACACGAAATAAAGCTAATCGTTTCAAAATGACAAATTGTTAAGTTTTCGTCAATTCTTTTGACATTAATCAGTAAATTTCACCCATGAAAGAGAAAAGGGTATTGTTCATCGGACTAGTTTGGCCCGAGCCAACATCATCAGCCGCCGGTTTTAGGATGATGCAATTGATCGAGACATTCCTGGGTCGTTCTTATCAAATCACTTTTGCTTCTGCAGCAGCCAAATCTCCTTATAGCGCACCATTGAAATCACTGGGTATTGTCGAACAGCCTATTGTATTGAACAGTGACAGTTTTGATGATTTTATCACCCAGCTACAACCCGATATTGTTTTATTCGACCGGTTTATGATCGAGGAGCAATATGGTTGGAGGGTAGCTCAGCAATGCCCCAATGCACTTCGGGTACTCGACACCGAAGATCTCCATTTGCTAAGGCAAGCACGGCAGGCCTGTATCAAAAACAACGACAATTTTTCCTTTCAGGAGCTATTTACGGAAACAGCAAAAAGAGAGGTTGCCTCGATATTGCGTTGCGATCTATCATTAATCATTTCGGAATCCGAAATGAAAATTTTAACAGAAGTATTTCGCATTTCACCAGATATTCTATATTATCTCCCCTTTCTCGAAAATGAGATTACGGTTGAGGATACGAATACATGGAAACCTTTTGAAGAGCGTAAAGATCTGTTATTTATTGGCAATTTTATCCATGAGCCCAACTGGCATACCGTGCAATACCTAAAGACAACGATTTGGCCGGTTCTTCGTAAAATGCTCCCGAAAGTAGAATTACATATCTATGGTGCGTATCCAACTCAAAAAGTCCTTCAACTGCATAATCCCAGAGAAAATTTTCATATCAAGGGAAGAGTAGATTCCGCGAAGGACACCATGTCCAACTACAGGTTATTGGTTGCGCCGATCCAATTTGGAGCCGGAGCAAAAGGCAAATTTATTGATGCCATGCATACAGGTACTCCTTCTGTCACCACTTCCATTGGCGCCGAAGCGATGAAAGGCAATTTATCTTGGAATGGTTTTATCGCAGATACCGCTGAAGTATTCTGCCAAAAAACCACTGAACTTTATAACGATAAAACCGCATGGAAAACAGCCCAAACCAATGGTATTCGTATCATCAATGAACGCTATGAAAAACGAAAGTACCAAGCAGACTTTATGACCAATTTGTCCCTACTTAAAGTGCAATTGGACAAACATCGACAACAAAATTTTATTAGCCAGATCCTGTTGCATCATACATTACAAAGCACAAAATATATGTCACTGTGGATTGCTGAAAAGAATAAGCAATAATTTAATTTACATCCCTCCACCAAGGAGCATATAAGCTGTCTAATTTGTCCAGATGCACCAGTTCACCTATTTTTGGGGTAATCAGTTTGCTACGCTCTTTTTGGGCGATCTCATAAAACTTCTCCATGGGCTCCTTCCACCCGTGCATGGCCAAAGCAAATTTCGAAGAGTGGACAGGCAAAGTGGCTTTAGCTTGCAGATCTTTCGTTTCGAGTCCCCATTCTTCGGGCAACGAATGGATATAATGCCAAGCATCATTATACTGTCCATTTTCTAATATCGCCAGATCAAACGGACCGAATCGCTCGCCTATGGTCTTGAAGTGTTTCCCATAACCACTGTCACCGCCCAAAAACAAATTGTATTTTGGAGTTTTCAGTACAAAGGAAGTCCAGAGGGTATTATTCCTTGTAAATCTGCGTCCGGAGAAATGTCTTGCAGGGGTAAAAGTTATCTGAAAATTGGGATGAAGGTTCACCCGATCATACCAATCGCCCTCTATAATTTGCTCAGGCTTATACCCCCAGGATTCAAAATGCGCCCCTACACCTAAACCACAAATAACCTGGACGACTTTCTCACGCAGTTTGGCTACCGTCTCATAATCGAGATGGTCATAATGGTCGTGCGAAATAAAAAGGTAATCTACTTTAGGAAAGTCTGCTGCAGTATAATTCACTGCAATTTTAAAAGCTCTGTTACTCCCTGGTACAGGTGAAGCATTTTGACTGAACACAGGATCAACGAGCAGCAGTTTTCCGTCAATCTTCAGCAGATAGGAAGAGTGACCAAACCAAATCAAAAGATCTCGCTCCGGCAGATTCTTCAAATCGCATTTCATCGCTGGCAGCACATGCAAAGGCTTCAGTCCAGTTTTTTTATTGAACAGGAAACCCCACATTAAAGAGACGATATTTACATCATTCTTTAGGGCGGGAGTCACTTCAAGATTATGAAACACCCCATTTCTGAAGTTGGGTGACTGTCTCATCCGCGCTAGCCGATCACCTTTCATGCTTCCGCCAAACATCGGGTGGACAAAATAATAGAGCAACCCACTGATGAAAACAATCAATAGCATCCCTAAAATAATCCATCCAACATTCCTCATTTAGAAACTATTTTTCCACATCATGGATTCGACCGGACGAACGGTCTTGCCATTATATTTTGCATTACCTTTTGTATTGTAGAAGGTTTCAATCTCTCCTTCTACAGCAAAATAAATCAACTGGCCAATTGGCATTCCGGCATATATTCTGACTGGCTGTGCGACAGATATCTCCAATGTCCAGGTATTACAAAATCCCACATCGCCTTTACCAGCCGTAGCATGGATATCAATCCCCAAACGGCCAGTACTAGATTTCCCTTCCAAGAAAGGAACATGCTTGTGCGTTTCTGTATATTCCTGAGTGACGCCTAAATAAAGGGTATTAGGTTCTAATACAAACCCGTCCTCTGGAATTTCAAAATGATCAATTTCATTATGTTTTTTGGCATCCAGTACACGGTGTACATAGGTTGCCAAATATTTCCCCAAATGCACATCATAGGAATTTGTTCCTAAACACTTACGGTCAAACGGTTGAATGACAATACTGCCATTTTCAATCTCTTCAAGAATTCTTTTATCCGATAAAATCATGTGTATCAAAATAGCAAGAGCATCAGGCCATGCTATATAAATTCAAAAATACGGTTCTCACACAAATTTTTATGTTATTTTTTATTTAAAGTGCTGTTTTTTATTGTCAATTCGCTCTTTTAAAGTTGAGAACAGCTCCATCCGTCCAAGCACTTCAATTTTTCAAAATGCCAATACGTGATTATGCTGTAATATGCGATTTGTTTTTTAAATTTGGGTATGAGCCTAGTGTATTTACGTGAGATCGATAGCCAAACCAAATTTGCTATTTGGAGGATTGAAGAATCGGATGATGATTTAATGTCCAAACTTCAGCTGGATGAACGTGAGAAAGCCAAATTAGGCTCTTTTAATAAAGGTAAACGACGGTTACATTGGCTTGCTACACGTGTCTTACTGCGAACCCTTCTGAATACTTCGCGTTATATAGACTGTCCTTCCGATGCGAACGGTAAACCTTATTTAGCCAATTTTCCACAAAAGATATCACTTTCACACTCCTTTGACTATGCCGCCGCAATGATAAGTACCGAGGGAGAGGTTGGGATCGACATGGAAATTATCAAGACGAAGGTAGAACGGATCCAGCATAAGTTTCTAAAGCCTGATGAACTTGCTTTTATCACAAAAGGTGAAACGCGATACGAACAATTATATGCATGTTGGTGTGCTAAAGAAGCCATCTATAAACTTCAGGGGAATTCGGGCGTCTCTTTCTTAAACAACATGACGATACAACCATTCGAATATCAAAAACAAGGTGTGTTAAAACTCGAGCTTGACAGTAGCCAGCACAAGCAGATTTATGAGGTGCACTATGAAAAATTCAATGAATATATGCTTGCATATACTGTTGGATAGTGTCGTCAAAAAAATAATTTTTCTCAATTTCAGTGAATTAGCGATAGAAGCACACTTTTTTTTTGTGCTTATTGAAAAAGCTTCTATATTTGCAGCATAACAAGAAAATGGCCCGTTCGTCTAGGGGTTAGGACGCAAGATTTTCATTCTTGAAACAGGGGTTCGATTCCCCTACGGGCTACTAAAGAAACAAAAAACCTGCAATTTTGATTGCAGGTTTTTTGTTTCTTTGTACACGCAATAATAGCGATGATGATCAGGCCTTCAATATTTTCGCTTTTTCCTGGTCAAATTCTTCTTGATTGATAATTCCGGCATCCAGCAGATCCTTTAAATCAAACAAAGCTTGCTTTTTAAGTCCCATATCCATCGGCGAAGCTGGTTCAGCTATTCTGGCTCCTGCACTGATGGGACCATCATCCACTGCGTTTGTTTTTGCGCCGAAGTCTATCAATAATCTTGTTATCTCATTAAATCCCTGCATATTGGAATAATCTATTGGCTTTTGCTCAAGAACATTAGAAATATCAGTCAGCGCACCGTTTGAAAGCAAATAACGCAATACATCTTTTTTCCCATATGCTGCCGCATAGTGCAAAGCTGTATTACCGGAGGCATCCTGTTTGTCTATAGTCGCGCCACTATCCAACAGCTGTTTTACCAAAGACAGATAACCCATTTTCGTAGCAGTATGTAATAATGTTTCTCCCGCGTAATGTGGTTCATACCCCAAAATAAAAGTACGTCTTCCTGTTTTTGCAATAAGCTTCTCCAAGTATTCTCCATCTTTCCCATCAAATGAATCTACAGGGCGAGCATAATCCGCTGAGAGCCCTCGCTCCAGTAACAAGGTTAACAGTTCCTTTTGATTACTGTTACACACATACCAAACCGGAGAGATCCCATCGGCAGATTCGGCAAAAATATCACTGCCTTGCTCTAGTAATCTCTGTGCGAGCACACGATTCCCCATTTTCACGGCTAATAGCAGGGGGCCTTCGCTTAGATCGTTCAACGTATTGACTGCAGCACCATTATCCAACAACATATTTACAATGGGCACCGCCCCTAATGCTACTGCAATGTTGAGTGCCGTATTGCCTGCTTTATCGGTGATGTCCAAATTGGCTCCTTGTGACACCAGCAATTGAACGACAGGTGGATATTTTGCCTGCACAGCCAACAACAAAGGCGACTCCGCATCATTGTTCAATGCATTTACATCCAATCCTGCAGCGATCAGTTTCTCAGCCATATCCTGCTGTCCGGTTCTAGCTGCGATATGAAGCAAACTATTTCCTGCGAAATCATTGATATGGGCGTTTGCACCTTTATCCAATAAATACACCGCAGCCTGCTTTTGTTTTTGTAATAATGCAAAATACAAGGGTGTTTCTCCTCGGTGATCTTCATAATCTAGCGTAGCTCCCGCTTCAACTAATTTTTTAACCAGATCTTGGTACCCTCGATGGGCTGCATAATGTAATGCTGTTCGACCTAATTCATCCGTATACGACACATCGACTTGGTTTTTTTCCAATAAGATTTCAGCAATTTTGCGTTTTCCCCCTTCGCATGCAATTATAAATGATTGAGACATGAATTTTCTTTTGATTTATTGTTTTAATAACCACTCCACGGTCTTTACCTTAAGATTGTCCTCCATAGCATAATCAACCGCTTTCTTATCGTTTTCATTCTCCACGTGTGGATCAATTCCTTCAGCCACTAAAAACTTCACTTTCTTGTATAGATCCCGTGCTTTGTTTTCATCGTAATTGATTTGTTCTTGACAGACCTTATGTAGGAGTGTGTTTCCTTCATTATCAATATAGTTTACATCCAGATATCCTTTTGATATTACATCTTGCAACACGGTAGCGGACTTCTCTATCAACCAGTCGACTCCGGTCTTCTCTTTCTGATACCAGAGTGAAGGCTCGGTAAAGTCTGCACCATGCTCCAACAGCATGGAAAGAATTTTTAAATTTTGCTCACTGTCTGTACGCATTGTGCGCAGGAAAGCATTGAGCAAATTCTCTCCTTGTTTATTAGTGCTATGAAAATCTGGTGTTCCATAATTCAGAAGTTGTTCCAATAAGCTGGCGTTGGACTGCCTTACAGCCGCATAATAAAAAGCAGTTTCACCATGCCAATCTTTCTGATTTGGATCTGCGCCAGCATTCAATAAGCTTATCACAACCTCAGGCTTTACGCTGTCTACAGCCATGTGTAAAGCCGTTTTTTGTTCTACATTTGCTGCATTTGGATCAATACCTTCCGATAATAACCACTCCACAATGTCTAAAATACGGTCGGTAGGTTGCATACGCAGGGTACATATTTTAAACAATAATGTCTGTCCATACTGATCTATTTTGTGGATATCAGCACCTGCAGCGACTATAGTTTTTAGTAGGGAAATCGCTGTGTTTTCTCTCAGTGCGTATTCAAGCAATGTTGTCCCTGCGATCTCTTCATTTACATCATCAACCTGCTCTAAATAACTTTCAAACCACTTTAAATAACTTTCCAGATGCCCTGGCGTCACAATTGGGGGCTTTATTAAGATATTGATTATTGTTGTATCGAAGCGATCATAGTCATATAGATCTGTTGAAATAAAACCGTATTCAGCAAATTTTGATAAAATGCTATAATGCTGCTGGCTAATCAATTGTCCGACTGCACTCTTTAGCGTATAATCATGGAATTCAACTTTCCGTGTTACATGTTCAAGGATCTGCTCCATTCCCTTGATATCTCCCTTACCCGAGCACTCTGCAAGCGATCGTAATTCATCATTTGTCATTATCTATTTTATTAAATTAACGAAAGTACGGTGAGTTCCTTACATCCTTTACACCTTTACTTTCAAGCCTTCATGCAAAGAGAACCGCTTACCTTTGAGATAAGCAAGGCTTAGAATATGTGGCCGCAAAAACAAATAGGCAAAGCGCTATTTATAAAATAACGACTGAGATTACCAAAATAGTATTTTTTATACGCTAACGCAATAAAAAAACCACTCCAAAATTGGAGCGGTCATTTTACCAAGATTGACTCAGAGATTAATTTTTATTAACTTTACAACCCTTTTACATATACTTCAGCAATAGCAGATGACGGGGGGCGATTGCTATCTGTAACAGTGCATTTTAAATACCGCGCCTTTGTAGTTTGAATTGTTGTTGTCAACGTTGATTTTGGATTATTAATTCCAAAATCAATCTTTCCTACCGAAGTAAACGTTTTATTGTCAATACTAGTTGAAAATTCAACAACTTTTAAGTCGTTATTCCAAAGACGCCTAGTCAACTCAATCATCATCACACTGTATTCCTTACCCAAATCTATGACAAGATAATGTGGCAAAGACGGTTCTCCCCCTACCCATATGTTATGCCAGAAAGTCTCTGGGTTTCCATCCAGGATATTCTCCTTTTCGCCACCACCGATCCATTCCGAAGAAGCTTGGATTACCTTCCATTCGGTACGCGGAATATCTGGCGGTTGAAAAGAGACCGGGATTAGTATCGTCGATGCCTCTGGGTTAATGCTGTTTTTTGAAACAGACTTGATTCGGAAGGGCAATGCGTATTCACCAAATAGATTTGTCGTACCATTGGTAAGTCCCTTTTTTAAGATCGTAAATTCGAAACTACCGTTATTTTTCTTGGCATCAACTTTATAGGGCATCTCGGGCAACTGATATGCTGCCTTTGGGAGCAATTTCAATTTTTTTTCATCAGTAACTGTTCCATTATAAGCATCCAGAGCCAATGGATCGGTTTCAATCTCATACACGAGATCCCATTGATTAGGGTAGTTGGTTGTAACGAAAGCTTCACCCTTTACTTGTTCCGATCCCGTGGGTGTCAGTTTGATTTGCTCCAGTTGCAAACCCGGCGAAGTAAATGCTAAAAAAGGGTCCTTGACGTTAGGAATAAGCAACGTTGTAGCCATCTCTGGTTTCAATGCATACAGTACACCGCCCTGAGCTTCGACACGACAAGGAAGTACATACAATTCTTTGTACTTTCCCTGCAATAATTTTATCCGTTCACTATCAAATACGATTTCGATATCCTGTAGATAATCTTTCTGTTTAAAAGCCAACGTTGGCTGGTCAATTTTATAGCAGTCTGCAGGAAGCAGTTTATAATTTGTTCCTTCCTGGGCGTTATAATCAGCTAGGTATGCTTCATCAATCCTGAGATTCACTATTGCTTCCTTCTGACCAATCCCAGCCTTTACAACAGTTATTCTGTAATCAAACTTTCCCCAGTCAAATACAGTTATTTTATTTTCTTTAAAGTCTTTGAAGTAAATGGTATCATCGACCATTTTATTCATTCGATCATCTTTCTGACATCCAAGAATCAGGACGAATGCCAATAGAAAAACACCATAGGAAATACAATTTCTCATCATTTTCAGTATTAGTAAGTTTGTACTACCATCCATAATTCTGTGTAATGTTGACCATCTCACTCAATTGCCTTTGATGGATTGGGAAGAAATAATGCTTTGGCTGAAAAGCTCTTTTACCGGGAAAGACATCCTTCGTCCGTTCCCACGAGGATTCATAGCTTGTAGCGGCAACATTACGTGTATAATAAGGTTCATTCATTTCCTGCTCTGCAGTCATCCATGTTCTTAGGTCCAGGTAACGATGCCCCTCAAAAGCCATTTCGACCATCCGTTCTTTTCGAAGGAGTACACGGAGCAACTCCTTATTCCCCAATACTTCAGGGTAAGCCTCTTCCAATTTATTCAAACCGCTGCGCTGGCGGACTAAATTGACATACTTTAAAGCCTCAGCTTCATTACGGTCGGGTTTTTCATTACTTGCCTCAGCATAGTTAAGATATATTTCTGCCAGACGGTAATAAGGCCAGGCAAATTGTCCCCAGTTTCCAGATTCTATGTCATTTGTTGGATCACTCATTCTCCGCCAGAGGTAGCCAGATTTTACGCAGTCGCCGGTCTTTGTGTAAGTCGATGTCCCACCATCAAAAAATGTCACTTTCATGTCTCCATGCAACCTATTGATCCAATACATTCCGTTCGCCAGAATGGATGCATAGAAACGCGCATCACGCCCTACACAGCTGTTATGAGCTTTAAAGGAAGCAAAATTATCCAGCGGATGCACATAGTTATCCGTAAATCCTGTTTCCTGGTAACCTGATTTTTCATCGATCAGAGGCTGACCATTGGCGTTATAACCCGTAATCGGATATCGGCCCGAGTTTGCCATCGGGTAGGCATCTACCAATTTTAGTGAAGGTGCGTAACCGCCCCAGCCCATTGTAACAACCCTCGGTGGTGCCGTACGGACATTATAGTTAAATCCATCGTCCGACCATCTTCCCCAAATGATCTCCGAATTCCACTTTTCAAAATAAATACCCATATACGATTTAATCGCACGGCGGAAGGTGTTTGTCTCCTTATTGTCTTGGTATAATGTGTACAGATTTAGATCAATAAGATCCTTTGCTGCTTTGGCAGCCAGTTCCCATTTGCTGGGATCCGCAGTTTGCGGGAATAAAAATTCCCCGCTTTTATTCTTTATTCCCACATAGAATTTTGAGCCATTAAATAAAGGCCGTGCCATATACAGTAAAAGTTCAGACTTTGCAGCCATAACGGCTCCCTTGGTGAGCCGGCCATACCAGACCTGGTCTGTGATTTCCCGTGGCAATACTGCTGAGGCCTTATCAAATTCAGCGAGAACAAAGTCAACATTTGCCTTCAATGGCATTCGATCCACAGTGTTCGCATCAATCTTATCATCCGCAGCACGATCACCCCAGACATATACAGGACCGTAGCGCCGTAGTAACAGATAATAAAAATAGGCCCGCAAAAATCTTGCTTCGGCTTTCATCACCGTTTTAGTCGCCTCATTTAATTCTTCATTTTTATCGACATTATTGATAAAAATAGTGGCCTGATTAATACCTTGATAATTATGGACCCAGGTCGCATATTCATCTGTCGTGACACCCCAGCCCCCATTCGTAAAGTTGAGCCAAGGTACCCAAGCTACCCAAGAAAATAACGCTTCATCGCTCAACGGGACATTGCCCCCCTCACTGTTGAACAGATCATGCTCAATTGGCAAATAACCATATACCTGGGCCAGATATCGTTCAGTCGTTAGTCTCTTCTTAAATGTCTCATCAAGCGTTTTTTGGTTTGCCAGATCAACATCCAAATATTTGCTACAGGCGACAAAGAAAACTATTATCAGCAGACAAGACAGGTGGTAAATATATTTTTTCATCTTTTTTCGTTTAGAATATCACACTTAAACCAACATTAAATACGCGCATTTGTGGGTAGCCGCTTCCTGACACCGTTTCTAATTCGGGATCCCATAATTTGAATTTACTGAACGTGAAGACATTCACACCCTGCGCATAAAACCGCATTGTAGAGATTTTCCATTTTTCAACCCAGGGTTTGGGCAGCGTATAACCAAATTCCAGATTCTTTAAGCGCATAAAGCTCATGTCCCGTTGCCACCATGTCGATGCTTGGGAATTATTGGCGATATTAAGGGAAAGGCGTGGATAGGTTGCATTTGGATTGGGATTATCGGCACTCCAACGGTTGTCCGCTACATCCGCATATATTTGTCCAGCATTCCAGATATTTCCAGTTTGTCCATATAGCGGACCACCGGCAATAATTCTGGTGATCTCACCAACACCATGGAAAAATGCCGCAATATCAAATCCTTTCCAGGATACACTTGTCCCGAATCCGTAGGTCAGCTGTGGCATATCAGTATGGCCTATAGCCACTTTGTCCTGTTCGTTTATCAACCCGTCGCCATTGATATCGCGATACTTTAGGTCACCCGGATGGGGACCGTCACCATAAGTTTGCACAGGGCTATGGGCTATTTCTTCCTCCGATTGGAATAAGCCTATCGCGATCAGACCACGCTGCTGTCCCCAACGTTGTCCGATATCCGATTGATAAGCCCATACTGGGGTAGGTTTATCATCAAATAATTTTTTATTGCGGTTATAAGTTACATTTCCGCGGACCTGTAGGCCGAAATCCCCTTGCCGATGGTTAAATTCCAACGAACCTTCTAAGCCTTTGTTTTCCATTTTACCAATATTCACGAGCGGTTTTATATTCACGCCAACAATGGAAGGAACACTTTCCTGTGGAATATAAATTCCTTCTCGCTTTTCTGCAAAATAATCTGCCTGAATCGTCAGCTTGTTGAATAAGGTCATTTCGAGGCCAATATTTCGCTTAAGGGCACTTTCCCAGGCAACCAATGGATTTCCGGGGTAGCCTGTGGCAATTCCCGTCAAAGGCTTTTGTCCGCCTATACCGAATATATAGCCGCCACGGTCTTCCATTTCCGAATTGTAGGCAAACCGGCGTTGTCCATCAATCTTATCGCTACCGATCTTACCAATGGAGCCCCTTACTTTGAGAAAATTTATGACCGGCAACAGTGATTTAAAGAACGACTCATTGCTCAGCACATAACCCAAGGCCAAAGATGGGAAAAAACCAAAACGCTTCTTGGGAGCAAAGTTTTCCGAGCCATTATAGCCAAAGTTTCCCTCGATAAAATAGCGGTCTAAGTACGAATAGGTAACACGTGAAGCAATCCCCGTATTTCGATAGGGTAGCGCAGCGATATAATTACGCTCTGGAAAATTATTCGTCCGCTCACGCATTGAAAATAAAAATAAGCCACCTAAACGATGTTTTTCAGCAAATAACCGATCATACATCAGTGAACTCTCAAAGTTAATTGCCCGTTCCCCAGAATGCCAGTCTCTCAGCTCGAAATAGTCACTTCCTGCGCCGTTGTCCTTTAAAATCAAATTTCCATCACTATCCCGGGCATTGTTTTTATCCACATAATAGGTGACCGGATTCTTACGTCGGTCAAGCGAAGTAGAATTCTTCGCATCCCAGGAAAATTTGACATTGGCTCTGAGCCCAGGTGTTATGAGTTCGGAAAAGTCTTGCGTGACACCAACTAAGGATTGCGCATTGTTCCAAAAATCTTTAGAGTATCCCGTTGTATTCAGAAAATAATATGGACTCATGGTATACGCTCCAGTCGAAAATTGTGTTGGAATGGCGACCGGTGTTGTATGTAAAATAACATCGTACATAGTCCCTAGATCTAATCCCAGACGGTTTTTTGTTTCAAACTGATTGGAAAGGTTTAAATTGATTTCGGTGGAAGGCGATAGCTTGATGTCTACATTTGAACGGAAATTGATCCGGTCAAAATTTACCGAGGGGTCGTAATTGGATGTTTTTCGGGGTTGAAAAATACCGTTCTCTTTCATATACGAACCTGACACATAATATTTTATAAAATCACCACCGCCGGTCACATTCATATTTAAACGCCCATTAGATGTTCTTTTCTTAAATATCTCCTGCATCCAGTCTACATTTGGATAGACGTCAGGGTCAACTTTATTGACGTATTTATTGATTTCTTCCTGCGACAAAGGTGCCCTACCGGAAGCCTCATAATTAATGTCATTGTAATAATCTAACCATTGTGCGGCATTAGCCAGCCTAGGTAAGACAATAGGCTCTAAGATACCCCGTTCAACACGCGCGTTGATTGTCGGCTTAGCGCTTTTCTTCCCTCGTTTTGTAGTGATGATCACAATACCATTGGCGCCTCTCACCCCATAGACGGCGGTGGCCGTCGCATCTTTAAGAACTGAAAAGGACTCTACATCTTCGGGATCCACCAAATCCATCGGTCTTTCAATTCCATCGACCAAAATCAATGGACTGTTGCTTCCAGCAAAACTACTTACTCCCCGGATCCAGAATGATGTTGCGGACCCGGGTTCACCTGAGCCCTGCACCGTGATAACACCCGCCATTTGGCCGGCCAGTGAACTGCTGATCTTGGCAACCGGAGTTTTTAACTGCTGTGGTGAAACGCCGCTTATAGCACCTATCACACTGATCTTTCGTTGCTTCCCATAAGCAACTACGACCGCTTCTTCCAAATCGCTGACCGTAGTCTCCAAAGTCACATCGATCTGGCCAGAATTACCAATTGGGCGTTCCACTGACTGATAGCCTATCAGCGAAAATACCAGTGTTTTATACTGGTCCTCAATTTCTAAGTTATATTCTCCCTGGGCATTGGTCTTAGTCCCCACATTTGTGCCTTTGACCGACACGGTAACACTTTCCAATGCATTTCCCTTAGCATCCGAAACAACTCCTGTTACCTTCTTTTTCTGTATCCGAACGACAGTGTTGGAAGTAACTGGGGGAGAACCTCCTTTGGCTGTTATCAATACCGTGTTTAGATTCAACTCGTAGCTCAGATCTCTTTCTGACAAAAACTCCCGGAGAACCTCTTTAAAGTTTTTACGGTTTGCTTTGACGGTGATACGTTTCTGTTTGTTAATCAAATTGTTATTATACAAAAACTCGTACCCCGTCTGTTTTTGAATCTCATCAAGGACATCCACCAAACGTCCATTTTTTATGTCCAAGGTTACCTGTTGTCCAAAACTAGCTGCGTGGACATGCACCATGGAGATGATGAGCATGAGTATACATAATTTCATCCTGATAAATGCTTTTACAAAGAACTTCTGTTTAAAAAAGCAACTTTTGCTATTCCTTTTATACATTTGTATAGGTTTGGTGTTAAATGGTTTATAAATGATTAGGTCTATTTAGTTGCTAAACAACGATCGGGGGTGTTGCGAGCACTTCCGATCACTTTTAGCCTCATATCGCTTTGTCACATAACAAGGACCCTCCCATCCTGAATTTTGAATTTATAATTGGATATCTTTTCCAGCTGCCCGAATAAGCCCGAGAGCTTCTTGGTTCTTTTCACCATCCCTGTAAAGGTGTCTGTCGAAGAAGATTGTATCTTGATCTCCTTGATATCATACCATTCCTTGACTTTTTCAAGCACGGTTTTTATATCATCCTCCGTAAAACGGAAGAAGCCATCACGCCAGGCCAGGATTTCTTTTAAATCAGCTTTACTTAACACGATCTGCTGTTGTTTAGGATCTGATTGCGCTTGCATACCTGGAGTTAGAACTTTATAATTGCTACCTAAACTGACTTCTACTTTACCCCGGATCAAAGTTGTCAAAGTCTTGGTCTTAGTTAAATTTGAGGATACATTAAACTGTGTCCCGAGCACCTTAATACGTGTTTGTTTTGTTTCCACTATAAAAGGTTTTGTGGGATCATGAGCAACATCAAAATAGGCTTCGCCATCCAAAAAAACGGTTCTATTGCCCGTCCCAAAATGTACGGGATAGGTTAAACTAGCGCCTGAATTTAAATGTACTTTTGTTCCGTCTGTTAACTTCAATGCGAGCGCACTTCCTTTGGGGCTATGAAACGTCCGTTTTTCCGACCCGCCCTTACCATTTTTCATTTGATATAACACCATACCATTACTGTCTTTTACAATCGTTACTCCCCCCTTTTCCAATGACTTGGGGTTATCCGCAGAGATCAAATATTGCTCACCTGTAGCGAGCGTGAGTACGGGCGTATTTTGCTCGGGAAGGGCAATCTCATGATCAAAAACTTGCTTGGGTTGATTGGTCTGTATTTTATCATTCTTTACGAGAAAGAAGATTGAAAAATAGAAAAGGGCTACTGCAGCAGCGAGGCTCCCCCATTTGATGTAGCTCATGTTAGCTCGCCGCCCATTTGATGAATCTTCCTTGTCTCCAGCAATACGATGGGAAAGTTGTTCCATCACGCGATCTCTGTCAAATAGTTCGGAGCGAACTGGAATTTTCTCTTCTATACGATCAAATAGCGATAAAAAATCGGATTCATCTAGCTCATTTAAACAGTCTAACATCTCCTTTAGTTCCATCCGCGAGATAGTATTTCGGAAATAACTGCTCAGCAAATAACATAGTCTTTCTTCTTGCATGGTCAAATTGAGTCGTACTTTCTAAGTTTATTATAGGCAGTACACCAAACATGCGAAAAAGGACTACATAGAATACGCTTTTTTTAAAAAAAATAAAAAAATAGGCACAATAATAGATTCCGTCCAGAACGAACTTGTTTCATCTGCTTCAATGCTCTTGCCAAATGGTTTTTCACTGTGTTTTTAGAAAGGTTCAGCTCTTCGGCAATCTGCTGCTGAGGTATGCCATCGACCCTGCTCAAGGTGAATACAAGTTTCTGCTGCGCCGGCAATTGGGAAAGATAACGGTCTATTTCCTGGGATAGCTCCTTTCGTTCCAATAAGCGATCCGCTGTTTCGGATTGGTTTTCGATATGATAGGCCAACAGTTCAAAGGCGGCATGCGAACGTTTGATGCTCCTGAGTTTATTGAAACACTCTCTTTTGGTCAGTACATATAAGAATGGCCAAAGGTCTACATCCTGCTTTATGGTCATGCGATTGAGCCATAACTTCACAAAGATTTCCTGTACAACATCCTCGCTCCAGCCTGTATCTTTCAATAGGTGAAACGAAACATCAAAAATTCGATCAGCATATCGCTGATAAAGCTGGAGCAAAGCAGTCTCACTTCCCCTGGTGAGTGCCTGAATCAAATTTTCTTCATAAAATTCTTTTCTCATAACCCGAGTCCCAAGTATTCTGTAATTGGCTGTTTTTCTTTTTTGGTAATTTTCTTTTACTGAAGCCATTTAGCAACCACTTCAGTACTATTTATTTTTATTAAAGCGGATATCATTACGCTGGCTTAACAAGCTTAATAAGTATTTAAGCCTGTTAAGTCAGCAGTAACTTTATCGCTTTGCAGTCTCACCCAAAATCACTATTGACCTAAGGTCGGTACGTAGCAAATGCCCCCGATAGTTCCTAATAAATTGCACCGGGCGCGGCTTTTTCTTGCGTTTCTTTATATTGCAGCACTCCCCGGAGTCCTTCAGGATTTTCGATAGTTTTCGGCGCAAATTTCGGACTGTTCATATAGGTCAGAATTGCGTGCAGCATCTGTTTTGCAACCGGCCTATTATCCAAATCGGTCGCCAGATCGAAGGAAGCTATCATCAGCTTGCCCTGTGCCACTGCTCCCTCAAAAAGTGTTGCTAATTTTCTATTGTTTGCAAAATTATCTATCATTTCTACAATAGGTTCGCCGCCTTTAATTTGATCCATAAGCATGGTTGTAGATTTGAGCTGTAAATCCCACCATTGCCAATTGGTATGCTCTTCGGTTGGGAAATAAGCAAATAAAGGGTGTTTTGGATCACAGAGCAATCCCATCGTTCCAGCCTGCTTTGGAAAATGCACCGGACTCCAAAATACCGGGACAAATTTACCTTCAATCCCGGTTATTTTTTTCCAGTCAGGATTGAGGAGTACCTTTTTTCCTGCCTGCAACAGCTGGAATGCCTCGTCGAGGTTGCGGGTATAATTTACATCGGCAAAATCAATCTGATTTTCCTTCGGATACACCCATATATCCCAATGATTTTCATACACAGTACCTCTAAGTCTGATATGAACGCTCAGTTTTTTCGCGGCCCTTATCGCCCCTAACGGAACCTCAAAATGGCCGACATTCGCGTTATATGCCTTCTTTATGGTTGCCCGAAACTGGCCTTGGGCAACAGTTTTCGAGTCCGCTTTGATAGACCACTCAATCAGCTGTTCAGGCAATGCGATGGACCCATAATTACTTATATCCACTATTCCTTTAAATATCTCATCATTGGTATACACTGCTTTTGAAAATTGCAGCAATGGCACTACAGGTGCACAAAATTGCCGGAATTCAGCTGCCGAAAGAACACGCTTGCTATCCCAAAAAGCGTCCAATAATCCCACTAAGGCTGTACCTTGACCTGGGAAATCGTGGAGATCTAATAATTGGTAACCACTGACGCCGGGCGTCTTTAACGCGCGTTCAAGCTCTTCTTTGTACAGGATCGCTGCCAGCTTGCCTGAAGACCTGGTATAAGCTTTCGCTTTGTGCAATAAACCTTTACGATTCAGATCCTCTGCTACAGCAATAAAATTTAATGGTTTTAACACGCCAGTATACTTTTTAATTTCCTCCAAGTTGGGGTATATAGCATACTGACCGATCTCATGGGTAACCACCGGTATCGCGACACCGTCCAAAGAAGCACTGTAATTTTTATTGAAGACAGGCGGTTCACTATTAAATACCCCTTGCCCTCTCACCCATCCCTTTGCTGTCCACTGTGTAATCAGAAAATCATCAAAAGCCTCACCCACGATCCCGTGTCCTTGCTGAAAAGTAAATGATGTTGCTGTATACAGGTGTCGCTTATCCTTCGATTTGATGTGTTTGACCAATGCGTTGAGCGCAGTAAAGTCTCCGCTCAATTCATTTCCCATGCTCCAGAAACAAAACGAGGGATGATTGCCATATTGTCTGATCATTCTGTCAGCTTCTTCATATAAAAAGGCTAAAACCGCATCATCCTTTCCTACATTATTCTCCCAGATCGGCAATTCGACCTGTAGATAAAACCCAAGTTCGTCAGCCACCGCAAAAGCGGCTTCGGGAGGGCACCAGGAGTGGAACCGCAAATGGTTGAGTCCCCATTCCCGCGCAGTTAAAAACACTTTTTGCCAACCCGCTTTATCCATTGGCGGATGCCCGGTCAATGGAAAAATACTGCATTCCAATGTGCCTCGGAGAAACAGGGGCTGTCCATTAATCTTCATCACTGTACCTTCTTTTGTAAGGTCTCGCATACCAAAAGTAGCATGTACCGCATTCGAACCTATATTCGAATGACATACTACCTCAACCTCATAAAGATTGGGTAAAAATTCATTCCATGTCCGGATCTGGGCTCCTAGATCATAACTGAGTTGTATAGTGGAATCACCGGGAGCTAATATAACCTGTTTCTCGATGGTTGGAAGATACATCTTATTGCCGCGCAGTCTAGCCCGCACTTTAAGCGTGGTTTGCGTACTTTTTTGAGCTTTATTTAAGAGTTTTATCCGCAAGCATACCCGTTTTTCTTTTAACATAGGGAAAGTGGCCAAGCTATTTATATGAATTCTGTCCAACGCTACGATATACATCGAACCGATTATACCATTCCACATGATCTGGGTGTGGTCTGTATACGCATGTGCCATATCATCTACACTGATCGCTAACTTTTTACGGTTATCAATGCGAATAGTCAACCGATGTTTTTTTCCAGCCTTTAAAAATGAGCCTAGATCAAATTCGTGAGCGCTGACAAGACTGCGCTGTTTTTGTGGTATCGCAACACCATCGACCCAAAGGGTGGATTCCCATAGAATCCGCTCCAGTCTCAGGATCATCTCTTTCCCCGCCCAACCTGTTGGAATGGACACTTCGCGCGTATACCAAGCAACTCCCACATACCGATTTTTTCGTGTCAGATGTGAGAGCTGGGGTTTCGTAAGTGCTGGTGCCAAGGTATTTGCTATCCCCAACCCGGCATCATCGGTTGTACCTGGCAATTGTATAGATTGCTCGAATGCTTTGTTAGCCCACCCCTTCGTCAGTCCCAAATCCTTTGGATCAAGCTGTACACCCCATCTTCCGGCAAGATTTAGCCGCTGTCCCTCTGCTGCTAAAATACAGCGACCTTGGAGCAGAATAAACAGTAGAATAACATAACGATACATAACAGAAATTAATTTTTTAAGGTGACTTCCTCCACAAAGGAACGTAAAATGGACAAACATGCCTGATGGTTGGGCTCCAGTTCCAGCACTTGCTTCAGGAAATCCTTAGCATAAGCCAAATTGCCCTGCCCCAAATATCCCAAGCCCATGACGTACAGACAATGAATTTTATTTTTGCGATCGAGATCATCTTCCCATATATCCATGTCGGGCAATGAAACGGCAAAATAATCTATTTTAAATGGTTTGTCCAGATATAATTTCCCATGGTCAATGAGACGCTGAAAACATGCTGTGGCCTTTTCCTCTTGCTGAAGCTCTCGCCAGGACAGACCTTGAAAAAAGATCATATCCGGTTGGGGGTCATTGTAAAAGAGCGCTAGCTGCGGCTCCTGGGCTCCCTGGGTAGCCTTGATGAAGTAAGCCCTTGCTTCCGCTTCGTCTGTCAATAGACGGTATAAATGACCTTTATAGTAATCAACGTTGTTCTCCTCCATGGTGATTAAACGACCTTCACCAAGATTATGTGGGTAGCTGTCTATAGCCGTTAAGAGGAACAATGCACGTTTCAGATCGTCGGACTTTAGCGCTTCTTTTGCCAGTTCCAGATGGCATATGCTGTATTGACGGGTTACCTTACCTTCGCCTCCTTCCCACGGTTTGAAATGCCGGGAAGCCAACAATTGTCTAGCCTCTTCGTATCGCCCCATCAGGTTGAAAAGTGTGATACGTTCTAAAAAAAGGTCATCTCTGCTAATGACCAGAGCTTCATAGCTATCCAATAGCGCCAATCTATCGGTATAACTGTACCCTTGTTTTTTATATAGCTGATGTAGTTCCATTAACAGCCGGGCATCTGTTTCATCTAGTGAAAACGCTTTTTCTAATAGCACAACAGCTTCTTCCCGTCTGTCCATTCGATTATAATAGGCCAAAGCCAAGTTCCGGAAAACAGTAGGAAACTGCTGATCCAACTTGATGGATTGCTCCCAACAATTTACCGCATCTTGATGCTGTCTTTTCCCATACCATAGATTCCCCAGGTAATAATATGCTTTTGCATCGTCATTATTGTTTCGGATCGCATCCTGCAGTATAATGATCTCTTCTACCCGATTTGGGAAGCAATAGCTGGGGTCCACGATACTGGCTTTGTTATAATATGTCTTTGCCTGATTATTTTGTTCGATACAGGTGTTAAAATACCCCAATGCATAATAGATCATGGGATTTACTGCTTTTGGATCACCAATAGTCTTTTCCAACAAAAGTATGGCCTCTTCGTAGAGCCCCGCCTGCGCGAAATCAAGTGCATATTCTACAATACTCTGTATATTTAATTTAGCTAAATTGAGTACCAGCGATAAATCCGCCTCTTCCTGTGTCAGTAAGTATCGTTCTAATTGACAACCTATATTGAAAGGATCCAACGCAAGAGATTCTGTCAAATAGCCGAGTGCGTCATCTGCTCTTCCCAGTTTTCTCAGGATCGAAGTCTTTAATTGCCGTGCCTTATGATGGCTCCAATTCCGGTTGATTGAACGCTCTATTTTTTCCAGCGCAGCATCCCACTGAGCACGTTTTGCATCTATCTGTGCGAGGCCAAAATAGCCGGCATCCTGCCAGGCCGCATTCCAAGTCGATTTATAAAATGCGGCATATGCCGCATCCAACTCACCGGACAACTGCAAAGCCAAACCAAGATTGTAGTAGGGCTCGCCATCATAGGGATTTGGATTACGTTCGGTAAGTCGCACAATAGCGGTACGGAAATAGGGGATGGATTCGGCTATCTTTCCATTTCTCAATAAAAGAGCACCCATTGCATTGTTACATCGTACATCATTCGGATCCCGTCGCAATGCCTCAAGATAGTAATCCATTGGGTTATAGGTAGCATGCCGGTATTGCTCAAGATGCTGCCCTGTC
>JAQZAZ010000266.1 GCA_029239355.1 Sphingobacterium sp. | reverse complement strand
TTCATTAAAAATATGTTGATTTTAGAATGTATTTATGCTTTTTCTTCCCATAAAGATACAACATGCAAAATTGTTTTGACCGCTTTTTCCATATCTTGTGCCGATACCCATTCCTGTTTTCCGTGAAATGCATGTCCACCTGCAAAAATATTAGGACATGGAAGACCCATAAATGATAAGCGTGATCCGTCCGTACCACCACGGATGCTTCTTCTTTCTGCGACCATACCAGCTCTTGTAATCGCTTCCATACCGATCTTCATAATTTCTGGATGTTGATCCAAGACCTCTTTCATGTTGCGGTATTGTTCTTTTACAACAAAGGTATAGCTGCAATTTGGATATTGACTGACGATGGATTTTGCAATTGCTTCCAGTTCATCTTCATGTTTTTTTAGATTTGCCGTCGCATGATCACGAATGATAAATTGAATCTCAGCTTTTTCTACAGACCCACTGACATTGACAGGGTGTACAAAACCATCCTTCTTATTGGTGCTTTCCGGAGAAAGTCGGTCTTTCGGTAATGCCTCAATGATGGCACTTGCAATTTTAATTGCACTTTGCATCTTTCCTTTTGCAAAACCGGGGTGCACCGAGACGCCATGGATTGTTAATGTTGCCCCATCTGCGGAAAATGTCTCATCTTCGATAGTGCCGGCTTTTTCACCGTCCATGGTGTAAGCAAAGTCTGCTGCCAGACGCTTTAAATCTGCTTTATCAACACCACGGCCAATTTCTTCGTCTGGTGTGAATAAAATCTTGATATCACCATGTTTAATCTCAGGATGTTTCATCAATAGACGTGCAGCATCCATGATTTCGGCGATACCCGCTTTATCGTCCGCCCCCAATAGTGTTGTTCCACTTGCCGTAATCACATCATTTCCGATCTGGTTGGCCAGATCGGGATGTTCGGCATACTTAATGACAATACTATTATCGTCCGGAAGTACTAAATCTTGTCCTTGGTAATTGAGGTGTACCAATGGTTTCACATCCTTACCTGAGGAATCCGGAGAGGTGTCCATGTGAGAACAGAAACAGATAACAGGAACTTTTTTGGAAGTATTGGAAGGGATGGTTGCATAGATGTAGCCGTTTTCATCCATGGCCGCATCCGAAATGCCCAGCGCCAATAGTTCTTCTACCAATAATTTTCCTAGATTTTTTTGTTTTTCAGTGGAAGGACATGTCGGAGAATTTGCATCCGATTGTGTATCAATCTGTACGTAGCGTTGAAATCTTTCCGAAACCGAAAAGTCACTTATGTTATTAATCTCAAATGTACTCATTCTAATCGCCTTAATGTGATAAGGGTGACCAAATTTACAAATTCTAACGGGCTTAGGCCAAAAACAAACAAGACTTGTCAATAAACTGACAAGTCCTGTTTACCGGGATCAATGTTTAACTAAAATCCTGCACCTTTCCTGAAGGATTAAATCAACAGTTTAGCTTATTTTTTTTCATCCGCGTAGCCAAATACTTTCTGCAAAATATTTGTATTCCGACTTCCACCGATGTTGTTTCTGATTTTTGATTCCTGATCAGCAACCTTAACAAACAATCCGTCAATAGCTTTTTGTGTCACATAAGCTGTCAGATTTGTTTCCACTTTATTTCCAAGCGGTAAATTGTTATAAGCACTCGTCAATTGTGTCCAATATTGATCGACGTTGTTTACACCCATCGCCGACTGAATGACAGGGCTAAACTTATTGGTCAGTTCGGCTGATGTATTGGTTTTGAAAAACGTCGTTGCGGCATCTTGTTTGCTTCCCAGGAGGATATTGGTCGCATCAGTGATGGTCATTTTGGACAATGCATTCAAAAATACTGGCGCGGCTTCTTTTACAGCACCTTCCGCAGCTCTGTTCATGCTTTGGATAAATTGATCACAGAGTTTGCCCATGCCCACAGCGCGAAGTGTTTTCTCTACCTTTTGTGCCTCTGCAGGCATTAAAATCTTTACGGCTGCGTCGCCTAGGAAACCGTCTTTTTTTGCTAATGACTCTATACTTAGGTTAAGGCCATTGCTTAAAGCTTGTTTGATACCCAGTGAAGCATCTTTATTAGATAATGAAACCAAGGTGCTCGACTTGGTTGAGCCTGAAGCAGGGACTGAAGTTCCAGTTGTTGGCGAACTCGCATTTTTCGCGCTGTCGGTTTGACTCTGGTTTGCCTTATTCAACGCCTCGTTAATCTTTTTAAAGATCTGCGCTTCACTTGTGTTGGAGTACAATAGCCCTGAAACAAATAGGGTACAATATAGCAATGGAAATTTCATCATGATATGTTTTGCTGTCAAAATTAAGGATATCGACTGTTAATTTTTATTAAAGTTTAAATTGCTCGCTGTTCTTCTATTAGATTGTCCGTATTCGTAACGGATACGCCACAACCTCATTGAAACGAAAGCTGCATTGTCACAGCCGCCTTTGTTGGTAGATACGCCTAATTTAAAACTTATTTCAGTTTCGTCTCATAATTGTACTTCATAAAAACACCCTAAAAGTTGGACAAAACTTTTAGGGTGCAGTTCATTTTGGCGCGCTTTATTCGCCGTATTAAAGTTGCTTTAATTTTATAGGACCTACTTCCATGAAAGTGTTGTCACAACAGGGAAGTGATCAGAAGGGAATTTACTCATGTAAGTATCTGTCAGAATACCATATTTCTTTGTCTGGAAAGGCTTTGTGATAAAAATATGGTCAATACGGCCAGAGGCCCTGAGGCTCTTTCCCCAACCGTTAAAAGAAGAGTTTGGCTCATATTTAAGCGGAGACAATTCATGTACATCTGTTACAACTTTGCTATTGGCAAGTGTAAAATAAGCTTCATCTTTCTCATCAACATTAAAATCACCCGTTAGGATCAATGGTAGATCCTTCGCAAATTCTTTTGCTTTCGTTAGGATCAATTTTGCGCTTTCTGTTCTGGCTGTGCGTCCGATATGATCAAAGTGTGTGTTCATAAAAATAAAGCGTTTCTTATTAGCTTTGTCTTCAAAAATCCCCCAGGTACAGATGCGCGGTAAGGCCGCATCCCAGCCTTTATTTGGATGTTCGGTATCTGTTGCTGAAAGCCAGAACGTACCACTTTTTATGGCTTTGAACCGATTGGTATTGTAGTAAATTGCAGAATGCTCTCCTTCCTGGGCGCCGTCGTCACGACCCACTCCGACATAATCGAATTCCGGAAGCAACGTTTTAAGATCCTGAACCTGATCATGAAAGGCTTCCTGAACACCGAATATATCAAAACCATGATACTTGATCAGATTGGTCAAAGGCACTTTACGGTCAACCCACATATTACCAGTGTCTACTGTATTTCTTTGTCTGATATTGTATGTAGCTGCAATAAAATCCTGTGCATAAGAGATATAGGATAAGCATAATGCCGCAGCAAGAATAAAATATTTTTTCATTAGAATAATTAGTTTTGAAATAGTTACCTCAGCAGTATATAGATGCGAAGCATTTCGTTTTTGTCATTGATTTAATTATTTTCTCAATACTTGAAGCAGGAGCTCAGGCTCATCTGTGGTGATGAAATCGATTTTTTGATCAATGAGACTCTTCATTTCATCTTCGGTATTGACGGTCCAGGCATTTACCTTCATCCCCAATTTGTGGGCATCCTGCAACCAGCTCGCATTCTTTTTGAATACTGAAAAGTGGTAATCCAAACCGTTGATTCCAGCGGTATTGACGTCAGCAGGAGATTTATCGCCATTCAGGTACTGAATATTTGCTTTTGGAGCGAGTTCATGAATTTTTTGACAGGCTTCAAAGCTGAAAGCGATGTAATCCGTTATTTTTTCTGCGTTCAGATTTTTTACCATTTCAACAGATTTTGTTGCAGCCTCAAGCGTCCGTTCGACACCGAGTTTGTTGGTTTTTAATTCCAGTATCAGACGTAATCCTTTTAGTTTTTTCCCTGCTTTGATATACTCTTCCAGGGTTGGAATGGATTCGCCATTGGGATGTTTTTTGGCGAGGAGTTCTGTATATGTTGCTGTTGCGATGTCGATTCCATAAAAATCATTGTCATGATTGACGACAAGGATATTGTCTTTTGTAAGATGAACATCAAACTCAGATCCGAAAAGTTTAAGTTCATGTGCGGCTTTTAAAGAAGCGATGGAATTTTGGGGTAGATGACTATTTTTCCATACACCACGATGTGCTATTGCTTTGGTCTGTGCAAATAGTGCTGAAGATGAAATGACCATAGCCAACGTCAGACAGCTAAAAATGTGTTTTTTCATATGTGTTCGTTTGAAAGCTGATTTTATAGGATAAAAAAAGTGGTACTTTTTATCCTGATTCGCAAGATCTAAAGTACCACTTTTATATTTAGTTATTGTTAACTGTAATTTATTTTTTACCATTCCATTCTGCCAAAAACTCGTCGAGAAACCCTAGCATATACTGATGGCGGTGCTCTGCGATTTTTTTTGCGGCTTCGGTATTCATCTTATCTTTTAACAATAATAGTTTCTCATAGAAATGATTGATTGTGGGCGCTTCAGAATGTTTGTAGGCTTCTTTGTCCTTATATTCCTGTACTGGAATATTCTGGTTGTACATCTCCCGGCCCTTATTGCCTCCAAAACTAAATGCACGTGCAATACCTATCGCACCAATGGCGTCTAAGCGATCAGCATCCTGTACAATCTCCATCTCTTTTGAGTGAAAAGATACTTCACCTAAACTCGCCTTAAATGACATGTTAAAAATGATTTTTTTGACATGATCAATGATTTCAGGAGAAATTTCTAGACTTGCCAAAAATTCCCCAGCAACGCGAGGGCCGATTGTCTCATCGCCATCATGGAATTTGCTGTCGGCGATATCATGTAAGAGTGCTGCTAATTCGCAGACCATAACATCAGCCTGTTCATCTTCTAAAATTAACTTCGTATTGTTCCATACGCGTTGAATATGCGACCAATCGTGGCCTGCCTCTGCAAATTTCAAACGATCTTGCACAAATGCGACTGTGCGTTCAATAATGTTATTCATACAATACTTTTGTTTTTTCGCGAGTACCCTCGTATAATTC
>JAQZAZ010000265.1 GCA_029239355.1 Sphingobacterium sp. | reverse complement strand
CGAATAAACAATGGCCTTGAACAATGTAACATGCTACAAAGCGAGTGGACGAATGGAGCCTTGCGTGTATGGCCTTGCGTATCCTGCTACTCTTCGAAACAAGCAAGAAGCCCGAACCCTTAATGATCTAAACAATCTGCTTGCTATAAGAAACCGTACTCGAGGGATATCGTCAATAAATCTTAATACATCCAATAAAAATTATGGAGGTAATACAATGGGATTACTAGATAGCCTGTTAGGCAATGCGTCTGAGGTGAATATCTCAGAGATTCAGTCAGAGTATGAGCAAATACTTGCAGCCAATGAAAGAATAGAAAAAGCATATCGGCTTACCCGTGACATGTACATATTTACTGACAAGAGGCTGATACTAGTTGATAAGCAAGGGATGACCGGAAAGAAAGTCGAGTACCACTCCATACCTTACAGAAGTATAACTCACTTTTCTATTGAGACAGCCGGAAACTTTGACCTTGATGCTGAGTTGAAGATCTGGGTATCCGGATCTTCAACTCCCATTGAAAGAAAGTTTAATAAGAGCCTGAACATCTATCACTTGCAGAGCGTATTAGCTCAATATGTATTGAAATAGAGATCAGGGCCATAAGAAATGCCCCTCTTGGTAGAGGGGCATTTGGTATCTCTATTATTCCTGTCCTGGTGGTTTTAATTTTTGAGAATCTGGGGTGTGAATTTTTCTTTGCTGTTGGCTGTTGCGATTTTCGGCATTTACAGCTTCGAGTAAGGAAAAGAGCAGGTGAATTATTCGATAGGAGCATAAAAAACTGCTGCTAAAAGTGTATAACCATGGATACAGAAGTAGACGGCTTGGAGCAGCCATTGGCGTAGGGGACGAAATTAATATGATAATTGAGAAAAACAAGACGAGCAAATTAATTACTGCAGCGTGCCGTATATATTGCATCAGTAATTTATCCGCATTTTTGGCGTAAATAAATCGCATGACCTTTGAATTGGTTATTGAAAGCACGGCGCCAATCATAGTTCCAAGGAAGCCAAGAGCAATTCCCGATAGGGTAAGAGCAACATTGATTAAATCAGGGATCTTTTGAATTATTAAGTTTGTTGGAGCTTCGGCGGCGTATACGTAATACAATCCTACTATAGCTAAAGGAATAATAAAGGGATAGTATTGTTCGAATTTACGACTGCCTGCCATATACATCCCTCACCATTCGTCTCAAATTATGGAGTAGGCAACAAGTTAGGCCTTCTTTGTGCGTATGAATAAGCAAGTCTATCAAAAATCGAAGGTGACGGGATAAGGCGACTGTTTTCAAGATTAAACTTAATCCACTCACGAAGTACATCTTGAACCAAGTCAACTTCTTCCAGAGCGCTTTCCTCGTCATTGCGGCCTCTGATTATTAGTTTATCAACTATATCGGACGCAATCAATGGGTTCAGCACATTTAATATTCCTGTATGTATAGAATTCTTGAAAGTATTCTCTGGGTTTCGAGTGGGTATTTTTAGGATGAGCTCGGCTTGAACAGGATATTCTTGCTCCGTGGAAAGGGCCCTTCCTATGTGTATAACATTATTTAGCGTTTGATTATTGCCAACGGCATTTTCGAAAGCTGGATTTCGAATATTTTTAATTCTTACGTTAAATGAATGATGAAAACGGTGTTGTAGAGCACGCTCCAAAGGATTAGTCTTCGTGATAATTTGCAGTTCGATTGCGGACTGGCCTTCATCGTGCATGCCGTTAAAAAAATCCTGTATAACAGAAGGAGGAGCTCCGGTTCGATTTCTCTGGATAATTAGATAATTTATGGTTGAGTCATATAGTACAGTCGTATCTTCGGCGATATATTCATCATCTTCTAGGTCAAGGGGAGTTAGGTCTGGTAATGTCCTCTTGGTTACACCTGGAACATCTGGACGCATGCGTGTAAATATTAACTGCCAAAGCGGGAAGGGAAATGGTGAACTGCCATCAGGCTGGTAATTTGCATGATATTGTGTATGGCTTAACCTAATAGAATGACCCGCTGTATACGGCATTACGCGTGCTTCAAAGGGAATCGTATGCAGCATTTCGATGTAGGGAAGCAAATTTACCTCTGTATCTGAGTCATCTTCCAGGCATGGCTTAAAATAATCAAAACGAATATTCTTAGTTGATGCCATAAATACCCTCTCCATCTCTTTTCAATGTATGCTTATCATGTCGCGCGCGTATGGGCGAAACTACTCTAGCCACCAAAAGACAGTTTTAAAATACTCAGTTCAGAGCCGCCCGTGCTTCAGCTTTTTTTTACTAATTCAGCAGCCAGCGGCCCGGCCGGGGCACCGGCACCACTAAACTCCATTAGCGGATAATCTCCTTTCCCGTATACCCGACTTGTGATGAGGATCCGACCGATGTTGGTGTTAAATTCATCGGTATCTTCTGGCCAGTCCGTAAGAGCCACTCCGGTGCCTTCCCAGTGGCCGGCGTGGGATTCACGCGGTGGAGTACAAAAGACGTGAGCACTCATGCGGTGGCTGCCAAGAGTGACGGTACCGTCCCACTGAATGAACATTATATTCCTCCTCTCCCAAAATAAAACACAGCCTGTCCATAATTAGTCAGTGCTGTGTTGAAGTGCTGCATAGTATTAAGCTTTTTCAATAGCCGAAGGTAATCTTTATTCTTTACTGGGTAATGTTTCGCTAAATGCCTAAAAATCCCTTCACAAGTCTAATTAATTGTTGAAATATTATCACAATATGGGAGGAAATGAAGGGGATTGGAATATGTTAGCGAATTGAAGAATTGCTAAAGCAAAAACAGAAAACTTACAAGATCAGTTGACGAGGGTTGCGTGAAAATGGTAACCAATGAAGACGCGCACTTAAAAGAACGCAGTGTTGGAAGATAGAATTCATAAGAGGGGAGAAATTAATATGGTAAAAAAAGAATCCCGAGAGAAAGCAAACTTTGAAACTTTCGAAGGAGTCTATTGTTCGGGTTTCTTTCTCAAAGATCCATCCATGCTTACCGCAATGAGCTTATTGTTTGATAAAGTTCATATATTAAATAATTTAGAATATGTGATTGAATTTTCCAAGAAGTATAGATTTAATTTCCCAAAGCATGTAGCTTCTGAAATGGAAAAACATCATATGACTATAACACCTGCGACGGACGAAGCCGGGGAAGAGGACCCGTTTGAAGGATTAACGCGAGAAGAAAAGAAAACAGCGACTAATTATTTATATTTTGCATCCCAATTCTTACTGCATAATCATGAATTAGTTGGCAATGTAATTACTACTAGTTTGTTACCTCATGGAGAGGTATTTAATGTAAAATTGATAAATGAAGGACAATCTGGTGAGCTTAATACATATAGCGTTAAATTAAATAGTCTTTCGGTAACTACAGGGGGACTAGAAGAGTTAAACAACTTTTTAAACAGAGGTGTGGTTCCACTTTTTGCGAGAAACACACATACACATTTTCCTGTGCCGAATGGCGGGATGAATACGTCGTATTTAGCGACCTTAATTGGAATGAAGGCTGTAGAAATGGTGTTACCACCGTTTAAAAGCGTAAAACCTGAAGTAATACTTGAAGCTAGGGCGAGGCTTAATGACCAGCTTCCATTGTTTTGGGCGGCGATGTTAAGAATAGCTGCTCAAATGAAATTGCATATTCAACAGGGAATGTCATCAACGGAATTAGACCTAGAATGTAAGGAATTGGTTCATACCATTCTTCGTCCAATTCTTATTGAATTGAAGCATAAAATGGATTTGGAGAGAAAGCAATGGTTTCATAAAATCATTGCGCATGTAGGGAATGGCATTAAATTATTTATAGGAAATCCGCAAATGAATACTGCTCAGTATATATCAACGGGTTTGAAGTTAGGTGTTGATGTCGCGCTAGATATTAATGATAAATTAGGCAAAGGAAACCTTACTATGCCCGAGCATGGATTAGCTTTTTTAATAGAAACTGATAAGGTTATACGAAGCCAGACACAAAACTAATTTCATGTGTCTGTCACTTATTCTGATTGCTTTTCCCTGTTATCGCTGTTGCCATCTCCTGGAGTCATTCTCCCAGGAGCTTATTCCTTGACTGAATGGTGGGGGATAAAGTCATCAAAAAAAAGTAAGATTAAAGGAAAGGTAGTCCCAAACTTAGTTGTATGATATAATATTGTAAATAATCTGTATGCCTCGGTCGCGGGTTCGAATCCTGCACTCCCGATGGAAGCCTCTATGGTTTTGAAAGCACTAGAATTTTCGGCAACGTCAATTCTTGGTACTTTTACAAGTGGAATCATTAACCAGAAGAGGAAGTGGTTTGGTATGAATTTATTATTCGTATCTATAGCTTTATGCGTGGCAAGCCGGGGGTTAGCTCAGTGGTAGAGCAGATGGATATTAGCACCGCGCATAAAGCCGAATCAAAAACAAAAGGTACTCGTGTGAGTACCTTTTTTATTTTGTCTAATTCTGCATTCAATAGTGCTTCAAATAATTTAATTTCTCATGAGTCCTAACATTGCTAAAATTGTTCTGGACAAATACCGTCTGCAATGGCTTCATTGACTGCACTTGTTCACTTTTGGTTGATAGTTTCTTATTCACCTTGGTGCACCGCCATGTCTGGCAGTCGGAGCCTAAACCGCACCATATCTTCAGTTACAGTAAAATACTCAGCTAGCTCCCATATAGTTACTATCCCATCATGAAAGCAGCTATACAACTTGTCCAGTGGAATAAGGTACTGGGCAGCCCATTTCATGGCCCTTATACTCAATTTTGCTTACACGCAAACGGTCGGAGTTATTATTTTCTTTCAGTATTTTGCCCGAACGAACTCTTTGAATTGTTCGATCTCTTTTATTGCTTGTTCTGGTAGATCATCCATCCTGTCATCTGAGCGGCTGGCCGCAATGGTGACGGGATTATTTTTTTTGTCTGTTCGTCCTAGAAGGTGGTCAGTTGTTACTCCGAAAAAGTCTGCAAGACGGAGAGTGTGTCGTAGTCTGGTTCACGAACACCTTGCTCATAGTTATTAAGCCGGGCTTTTGTGAGGCTGGTAATATCTGCAACTTGCTGTTGTGTCAGACCTTTGTTGTTTCTCAGTTTAGCAATCTAACCGCATAATTTCGACGAAAGGAAGAGTTTTCCTGTATGAATTGTCAAAGAAAGAAGGTGAAACAAGTTGGCAGTTTCCAGGGCAGTCCAAACGGATTCCT
>JAQZAZ010000264.1 GCA_029239355.1 Sphingobacterium sp. | reverse complement strand
TTTTTGATTATTTTTTCTTAGCTTAACGGCATAAAACCAACCTGATATTATGATGAAACGTCAACTGAAATTGTGGGATGCGATTATGCTGGTCATGGGTTCGATGATCGGAAGTGGGATCTTTATTGTGTCGAGCGATATGATGCGGCAACTGGGCTCAGGATACTGGCTGGCAATCGTATGGCTGTTGACCGCCGTCGCTACAGTAGCTGCTGCAATTTGTTACGGCGAGCTATCTTCGATGTATCCCAAAGCCGGTGGACAATATACTTATCTCACCGAAGTGTTCGGTAAACCAATTGGTTTTTTGTATGGCTGGAGTTTATTTACGGTTATACAGACAGGCACAATTGCGGCGGTTGCCGTTGCCTTTGGGAAGTTTACGGCTTACTTAATTCCTCAATTGAATGATGCGGCGCCAATATTTCAACGTGGAGAGTTTAAGATTACCTGGATACAAGTGTTGGCTATGGGGGTGATTCTCTTGTTAACGTATATTAATACGCGAGGAATAAAGAGTGGTAAGTCGGTACAATCTTTCTTTACCTCTGCAAAGATTATCGCATTGGTTCTTTTGATCATAGGTGGGTTGTTTCTGATTAAGGAGAATCATTTTTCGGAAAATATGGCTTATAGCTGGGATGCTTTTCAAAATTTGAAAGGTGAGGGCTGGATGGGGATTTCCGGTGGCGCTTTAATGGGGGCGTTGGCTGCAGCTATGGTCGGTTCTGTATTTAGTAGTGTAGCCTGGGAGAACGTGACTTTTGTGTCTGGTGAGATTGTGAATCCGCAGCGCAATGTGGTTCGTGCGCTTGTCATCGGAACCAGTCTTGTTATGATTTTGTATATCTGTTGTAATTACATTTATCTTTCTGCATTGAGCCGCGAAGAGATCGCTTTTGCGACGAATGATCGCGTGGCTATTGCAGCAGCTGAAAAGATGCTGGGGCATACCGGTACGATTGCAATGGCAATCTTGGTGATGATATCAACGTTTGGCTGTGTCAATGGTCTTGCGCTGTCAGGAGCGCGGGTTTTTCAGACCATGGCCAAAGATGGCCTATTCCTAAAACAGGCTATTCCCAATAACAAATTTGATGTGCCGGCTCGGTCGCTATGGTTGCAGGGTATATGGGCTTCCTTGCTTTGTTTAAGCGGTCAATATGGTAATCTGTTGGATATGATCTCTTTCGTTATTGTGATATTCTATATGATTACGGTATTGGGAGTTATTATTCAACGTGTTCGAAAGCCTGAAATCGAACGTTCGTATAAGACATTTTTATTCCCCTTTACACCGATTATCTATCTCCTGATTGGTAGTGTGTTTTGCGTACTGTTGATTATCTATAAACCGCAGTATACCTGGCCAGGTTTTATACTGGTATTGCTAGGGCTACCTGTGTATTTTTTTGCACGGGGCAATAAGAGAGATGATTAAGACAAGTGTATCGCTTCGGTCTTTTTACACCGGATAGGTGATATGGACCGCGATAAATTTACTCTGATTTATCTGCGGTGATTCCTGTACCTCTGTTTTTTGAAACACTGAGCACCCTTCGGAGGTGATATGTGCTGTATGGTGCCATAAAGGAAACCGATGGGCTCGTTTATCTGCATTGATAAGCTGAAACAGTCGATTTTATTAGACGGACCAAAATTTCAAATCACCATTCAAAGACTATGTCGTCAATTGATTGAGAATCACGGTGATTTTTCAAATGCTGTGGTCATCGGTATCCAACCAAGAGGAACTTTCTTAGCTAGACGTATCGTCAAAGAACTTGAACGCATGATTGAAAAACCGATCCTGGTCGGTGATCTGGATATTACATTTTATCGGGATGATTTCCGTACAAAAGGTAATGCAGGTCCGTTGTTAGCAAATAGTACAAATATCAATTTTATTGTAGAAGGTAAAGACGTTATTTTTATTGATGATGTCTTGTGGACAGGACGCACCATTCGGGCTGCCATGGATGCTGTACAGGCTTTTGGAAGGGCAAGAAGCATTGAATTGCTTGTTTTAGTCGATCGTCGATTCTCTAGACAGATTCCGATTCAACCCGATTATATTGGAATACAGGTTGATTCTATAGATTCACAAAAAGTCATTGTGAACTGGAAAGAATCTGATGATCAAGATAGCATTATCTTGGTCACGGAGAAAAAACCTTTGGGTAATGATTAGAAATCCGGTTCAGTAAAGAAATAACGGAAGGTTCTATAGACCCTTGGGGACGAACACTTCAATTAAAAAATGATTAGTAAATACTTGAATATACTATAAAATGTCAGCTGCAGTAGAACAATTAAGTACTCGCCATTTGTTGGGAATCAAAGATCTAAATGAACAAGATATCCAATTGATTCTGGATACAGCGAGTAATTTCAAAGAGGTATTAAATAGACCGATCAAAAAGGTGCCTTCTCTACGGGATATCACCATCGCCAATGTGTTTTTTGAAAATTCAACACGTACGCGGCTTTCTTTTGAACTTGCCGAGAAAAGACTATCTGCAGATATTGTTAATTTTGCGGCTTCTTCTTCTTCAGTGAGTAAAGGGGAGACTCTGATTGATACCGTCAACAATATCCTTGCGATGAAGGTGGATATGATTGTGATGCGACATCCCTACGCCGGAGCAGGCGTGTTCTTAAGTAAACATGTCGATGCGCAAATTGTAAATGCTGGTGACGGAGCACATGAGCATCCTACGCAAGCGCTGCTGGACTCCTTCTCTATCCGCGAGCGCTTTGGTGATGTAGCTGGACGCAAAGTGGCTATTATTGGTGATATAACACATTCTCGCGTTGCTTTATCCAATATTTTATGCCTTCAAAAGCAAGGCGCAGAGGTAATGGTCTGTGGGCCTACCACATTAATTCCAAAGCATATTACTTCTTTGGGTGTGAAAGTAGAACATGATCTGAGAAAAGCGTTAAATTGGTGCGATGTAGCAAATATGCTGCGTATTCAATTGGAACGTCAGGATATCGCTTATTTTCCCTCTTTGAGAGAATACTCCATGTTATATGGGTTAAATAAACAAATCTTGGATTCCTTGGAAAAACCGATTACAATTATGCACCCTGGGCCGATCAACCGTGGGGTGGAGATCACTTCGGATGTAGCGGATAGCGAACACTCCATTATCCTGGATCAGGTTGAAAATGGAGTTGCTGTTCGTATGGCAGTATTGTATCTATTGGCTGGACAACGAAGCTAATCGAAATTTCAATGAGAGAACCAGTTTAGGGCGCTGGAAACAAAGTTGAAAGATTCGTTAATCAACAATATTATGCCTGACTTTATTTTTGGTCGGGCATATTTTTTGTGCAAAATTTCCGTTATAATAGCGGGTTACTCACAGATGTTAATAACTTTTGTGTAAAATAGTTCAATTAAAGTATAATTTAGTAAAATGAATAAAACTATCTTCCAAAATCGGGAAGGTTTGAATTGATTTTCAATAAATTTTGGCTTATCTTAAAGCGGCTAATCGCAGCGGGAGAGCCGTTAAATTTGTATTTCAAGGCAAATTTATCTCGGTTTGAAGGGAGATTCGATTACATTTGCAGATAAATAACATATTAAGGTTTCACATATTATGTATAAGAAGATTTACCAGGTGGGAGTTGCACTAACCGTTATGGCGACGCCAGCATTAGCGCAACAGACAGAATGGCAACAAATCAATAAGGCTTACAAAACCGGGATGGAATTGTATGAACGCGGAAAATTCAGCTCTGCATCCGCACAATTTGATCGAGTTGAAGCTTTGCGGACCAAATCCAACCTACAATTGGACGAGACGGAGGAGCTATCTTTATTAAAGGAAAATGTACGGTATTACCAAGCTGTTTGCGCCTTGGAATTGGGCGAGTCCAATGCTGAAAATCGTTTCCTAAAATATATCAAAGATTTCCCTGTTAGCGCCAATTCCAAGGCAGCATACTTTCAGATTGGTAAATCGTATTATGCCAAAAAGGATTATGTTAAAGCGATTGAATGGTTTACAAAGATTGATAGTAAAAACCTCGCCGGTAAAGAGAATGTAGAATACCGTTTTAAATTGGGTTATGCCTCTTTTATGACGAAAGATTATAAAACAGCAAAACCATTATTTGAGGGATTGAAAGATCAAAAAACTGAATTTCAGGAAGCGTCAATCTACTACTATGCCTATTTATGTTATTTAGATGCGGAGTACAAGACAGCTTTAAATGAATTTGAGCGTTTGAATGGCTCAAAGCAGTTTGAAAACAGTTATCCTTACTATATTACAGCACTTTATTTTCTGGATAAACGTTACGATGATGTGTTGGACTATGCCTTACCTATCTTATCACGTACCAAACAGGAAAATGAAACCGAAATGTTTCGTATTATCGCCGCAACTTATTTTATTAAAGGCGATCTGAACACATCAAAAGAATATTACGACAAATTCCAGGCACAAGACCAAGGCAAGACACAAAATAATCAAGATAGCTATCAGATCGGTTATATCGCTTACAAGCTAAAGGATTACGATAAGGCGATCACTGAGTTGGAGAAAATGACGGAGCCTGATGCTTATTATCAATCGGCCATGATTACCTTGGGGGATAGTTTCTTGAAAAAAGGAAATAAACAATCTGCACGTAATGCATTCTTCAGAGCTTCGAAACTGGATTTCGATCCAGCGATGAAAGAAGAAGGTTTGTTTAACTATGCAAAGCTTTCCTATGAATTGGAGTTCCATCAAGTTGCCTTGGCCTCTACACAAGAATATTTAAAAACTTATCCGAAATCAAAACGCCAGGAAGAAGCGAAAACGCTATTGGCGGAGGTTCTATTGAGCACTAAAAACTACCGTGATGCGGTCGATATTTTGGAGTCTATTCCGAAGCGCGGAAAAGAAGCAAACGCCGCTTATCAAAAGGTAACGTATTATCGTGGTTTAGAATATTATAATGAGCGTGCTTTTGAAAATGCAATTTCTTTATTCATGCGTTCCGAACAACATCGTTATGACGAAGAAATCTACGCTCTTTCTACTTATTGGAAAGCAGAGGCCATGTATGAGGTGCGTAAATATGGCGAAGCTGTTACGAATTTTAATAAATTTTTGCGTCTGCCTGGTGCGAGCAAAACAGATGTTTATGGCTATGCAAATTATGCCTTGGCTTACGCAGCTTTTCGTAATGGAAACTATAATACATCGGCAAATTACTTTGAACGCTTCCTAGCAACAGGTGGTTCAAAAGGCCTAGAGATCAATACGCGTAATGATGCGATCGCACGTTTGGGTGACTCTTATTTCTCTTCGAAAAATTATGGCAGAGCTTTGACGGAATATAATAAGCTGATTTCTTCGAAAGCACCTAGTCAAGATTATGCTTTGTTCCAACGTGGTATTATTCAAGGATTACAAGGAGATAATAATGGTAAGATTTCGACATTGAATGCTGTAATCGCTCAGTTCCCGAGTTCGAATTATGCGGATGATATTGCGTTTGAAATTCCATATACACGATTCTTGATGGGCGAAAGCGATCAAGCAATTTCGGGACTTCAATCCATGGTGGAGAAATATCCACGAAGCAGTTATGTGCCACGTGCTTTAGTAACAATTGGGTTGGTTCAATATAACCAGGACAACAATGATGCTGCTTTGGCAACGTTCCAACGTGTCGTTGATCAATATGCTTCTACCGATGAAGCTAAACAAGCTATGCGTTCCATTGAGAATATTTACCTGGATAAAGGTGATGCAACTGGATATATCCGTTATGCTACAGGAACCAATTTAGGTGATCTTTCAAAATCGGAACAAGATTCACGTACATTCTCAACAGCAACAACCTTGTTCTCCCGCGGGAATTATCAGGGCGCTGTAGAAGCTGTAAATGCATATTTTGACAAATTCCCCAAACCAAATCAAGAGAAATATGCACGTTTTGTGCGTGCGGAAAGTAATGCTGCTTTGGGTAATACAGAAGACGCATTACACGATTATAACATTATCTTGAATGACTGGACCTCACCTTATACTGAGCGTACATTGATTTCAGTTTCAAATCTGTATTTGAAACAAAAGAAGTATAATGAAGCAACTCAGTTGTTGAAAAAACTGGAGCTGACTTCTGAATATAAGTCTAATTACGGTTTTGCAATCAATAATCTAATGGTTTCTTATTATGAAATCGGCGATTATAAAGAAGCGTTAAACTATACGAACGCGGTGAAAAACTATGAGAAATCTTCTGAAGAAGAGATCGCGAACGCATTTTTATACGCTGGTAAGTGTTACGTGAAGCAGAACAAGAAAACGGAAGCGATGAAAGAGTTTAGCTTGGCTGCATTGAAGAGCCGTACCGTATTCGGTGCTGAAGCGAAATACAATGTTGCGGTCCTTCAATTAGAAAACAAACAATACGATGCCTGTATCAAAACGGCAATGGACCTGTCTGACAATTTCTCTTCTTACGAATATTGGGTAGCAAAGAGCTTCATCACAATGGCTGATGCCTATGCGGGTAAAGGAGATACATTCCAAGCGAAAGCGACATTGGAATCAATAGTGGACAACTACGATGCGAAAGATGATGTTTTGCCTGCTGCAAAAGAGCGTCTAAATAAATTGAACAACAAAAAGAAATAGGATACAATGAAGAAGTTGCAAAATAGAAATGTGAAGAAATATACCTTAGCAGCGCTTTTGATGGGC
>JAQZAZ010000263.1 GCA_029239355.1 Sphingobacterium sp. | reverse complement strand
TAGGATCTGTCGTTTGCCAAACGAACAGCTAAATATAGAAAAAAGGCATTTATTTTCATCAAATAAATGCCTTTTTATCGGATTAAATTATCATTAATGAATTTCTACAGTGTAAGGTAACCTAGCCTGAATACCGCTTTGTGTAGTTGTCCGCCGCATTACATCGAAATAACGATAGTATTCGCCCATTTGTTCTTTTGCGACCCAAGCCTGAACTTTTTCCTTCGAATTATTCAATATCGAAGTGAACGGATCTTCCTTCTCAGGATATTGCGTTACTTTATACTTGTTTAGATTAGCCTTTTTGGCTGCTGCCTGAATAGCAGCATCAAGATTACCCAAACGATCAACCAATTTATTACCCAAGCCCTGAGCACCTGTCCAAACCCGACCTTGACCAATGCTATCAACATTTGGCAAGGAGATCTTTCTCCCCTCCGCTACAACTTTTGTAAAGGTAGTATATACTTTATCAACCTCACGCTGGATGATATCCCTTTCTTCGGCTGTCAAAGGACGATCAAAAGTAGTATTCAAATCCGCAAATTTCCCCGTTTTCACACCATCGTAGCGCACGCCAATTTTATTGTTCATTAAATTCTGAAAATTCGGTATCACGCCAAATACGCCAATTGATCCTGTAATGGTCGTTGGCTCAGCAAATATCGAATCGGCAGCAGCCGATATATAATAACCGCCAGATGCCGCAACATCTCCCATCGATACGATTACTGGTTTAATTTTTTTTGTCAAAATGACCTCACGCCAGATGATGTCCGATGCTAGAGCCGAGCCCCCTGGTGAATTTACGCGCAATACAACAGCTTTTACAGCATCATCCTCTCTCAACTTACGTAATTCCCTTGAAAATTTATCGCCACCTATTTCACCCGGACGAGTTCCTTCGCCATCCACAATCTCTCCAACCGCATAAAGAACAGCCACCTCAGATCCACTACCATCATCCTTCAGCTTCTTATTATAATCTAATAACGAAACAAACGATATTTCTTCCTTATCCCCTATCTTCAGTCGTTTCCTCAAATCAGCCAATAATTCATCTTTATAAATCTTAGCGTCCGCGAGCTTATAGCGCACCGCATCATCTGCACTTCTAACAAGGTAATTGTTCGCTATACCGCGTAACGAGTCCGCCGGAATATTTCGGCTTGTCGAAATTTCATTTATAAAAGTATCATATATACTTCCCAGATATGATGTTACCTGTAGACGATTTGGATCACTCATTTTATTTAAGAAAAAGGGTTCCACAGCACTCTTAAATGTACCTACTTTCACAATCTGCATTTCCACCCCAACTTTATCCAATAAATCTTTATAAAACATCGTCGAACTGGCAAGCCCCCTAAAATCGATGGTCCCTTGCGGATTGACATACACTTTATCGGCTATACTTGCTACATAATATGCTTTTTGATTGTATCCAGCATTGTAGGCAACTATAAATTTGCCTGTTTTCTTAAATGCTAACAATTCATCCCGCACCTCTTTCAAACTCGCAAAACCAGTCCCGATACTCCCTGCATCGATATAAATTCCCTTAATACTTCCGTCTGTTGCTGCATATCTGATTCTACCCAGGATATCATCCAAACCAATACTCTTTGTAGAATATCCCGGAAGATTTAAGCTTCCAAAAGGATTATTGTCGTTCCGCTCATTGATGTCATAGTCAAAGGATAGAAATAATACCGAATTGCTTTTGACAACGACCTCCTGCTCCGAAGACGCTGAGCTGATAAGCGCCCCAATAATACCCATAAAAACAATAAACAAAATCACAAAAGATATCACAATCCCTGTAATTGTAGCCAATACATACTTAAAAAATGATCTCATATTTTATAATTAATCCCGATGTTTACAATCTTGCAAATGGAATGATTTATTTTACACTAAAGGTAGTGCAATATTTTTTATTCCCCCAGTATTTTATTCCATAAAGTCTTAATTTAGTAGGATGAATAAGATTTTTATATTACTAGGGACCAACTTGGGAGATCGCATGCAGCAACTCGCATTGGCAAGGAAATATCTGGAAGAACGGGCTGGAAAAATTCAAAAAGAATCCGCCATTTATGAAACTGCGGCCTGGGGGATTGAAGACCAACCTTCCTTCCTAAATCAGGTTGTCTTAATAAGTTCGGATTTATCAGCCATGGAATGTTTAAACTGTACACGGCAGATTGAATTGGATCTGGGAAGAATCCGTATAAAGAAATGGGGTGAAAGAGCTATTGACATTGATTTACTCTATTTCAACGATGAGATTATTCACTATCCAACCCTAATTATACCACACCCTTTAATTTCAGAACGGCGTTTTACCTTAGAGCCCTTAGCAGAAATAGCTCCAGACTACATTCACCCTGTTTACAAAAAAAATAACGTATCTTTATTGAATAATTGCCAAGACGAATTACCCGTAAAGAAAATTAGCAACGATGAACCATATCGACATTGACCTGATCAACCAAAACATGTTTGACAACTCAGATTTGATCAAACAGTTTGTATCAATGTATCTTATCCAGACTCCGGTAGATGTAGACAAGTTGCGAAATGCACTAGCTGAAGGTAATTATCAGAAAATTGCCGATGCTGCCCACCATATCAAACCTACGATGGATTATATTGGAGCGTTTCATTTAAAAGCTAAATTTGAAGAATTGGAATTAAGTGCCAAAAATACAGATTCATTAGAAGGACTCAGGGCAACTTTTGAAGTGCTGGATATTGAAATGAAAGAACTGTTATTTGAACTTGAACAATACGAAAAAACGATCTAAGCCAGATCGCTTTTTTTATTAAAGTGCAATGCCGACAGTATAAAATACAAAAGTAGAATAGCTGGCAAAGCCATAAATTGCCCGATTATAAATAAGACCAAAGTTAAAAACAGAAAGATAAAGCGAAATTTATTCGTTTTCCAATCCATTGAACTGAATTTCATCGAAAACAGCCGAATCTCACTAATTAATAGATAACTGGTCAGTAGCACACTACAAATCAAAAATATTGGATTTATAATGAGCTCAGGATATTTAACAGCAATATAAGGCAGTGATAGCACATAAAAGGTATTCATTGGTGTATTGAGTCCAATAAAATCGGAAGTTTGTCGTTCATCCAAATTAAACTTGGCCAAACGCAAAGCCGAAAATACGGTCACAATAAATCCCAGATACGGTAGTAAGGAATCATCAGAAAACGCTTTTTGCAGCAATGTAAACATGATCGTACCCGGTAAAAACCCAAAACTGACCATATCTGCCAATGAATCCAGCTCCTTACCAATAGGTGACTTTACATGAAGGAGCCTAGCAACCATACCATCAAAAAAATCAAATATTCCAGAAGCGAGCACGCATATGGTCACTACTTGTATGTTCCCATCCAACGCCATCAATACAGCGATACAACCACTAAAAAGATTCAGGCAGGTCAGCAGATTTGGAATATGTTTTTTCATCTATATGATTTGTTTTCTTATAAAAAAGCCATCATTCTATAAAAAATGATGGCTAAAATATCAAAATTTGATGGGATTACCCATTCATACTGATCAAAAATTCTTCATTTGATTTAGTACCACGCATTTGCCCTTGCAAGAATTCCATTGCTTCTGTCGAATTCATGTCTGACAAGTGATTGCGAAGCACCCAGATACGTTGTAATGTTTCTTTGTCTGTCAACAGGTCATCACGACGCGTGCTAGACGCTGTAATATCAATCGCTGGGAAAATACGTTTGTTCGCCAATTTACGATCCAATTGCAATTCCATGTTACCAGTTCCCTTAAATTCTTCAAAGATGACCTCATCCATTTTGGAACCAGTATCTGTCAAAGCTGTCGCAAGGATTGTCAATGACCCCCCATTTTCGATATTTCTAGCTGCTCCAAAGAAACGTTTTGGTTTGTGTAACGCATTTGCATCCACACCACCAGATAAGATCTTACCTGAAGCAGGAGCAACAGTATTATAAGCACGCGCCAAACGAGTGATTGAATCCAATAGGATAACCACATCATGACCGCACTCTACCATACGCTTCGCTTTCTCCAATACGATATTAGCAATTTTCACATGGCGATCAGCTGGTTCATCAAAAGTAGATGAAACGACCTCTGCACGCACGCTTCTTGCCATATCAGTTACCTCTTCAGGACGCTCATCGATCAATAAGATAATAAGGTATACCTCAGGATGATTCTTGGCGATCGCATTAGCAACTTCCTTCAATAAATTTGTTTTACCTGTTTTTGGTTGCGCAACAATCAGTCCACGTTGACCTTTTCCTATTGGCGTAAATAAATCCATGATACGCGTAGAGTAGTTACCCATGCCCATATCCAAATTTAAACGCTCATCAGGAAACAAGGGTGTCAAATAGTCAAATGGAACACGATCGCGTACCTCTGCAGGATTCTGTCCGTTGATCGCTTCTACCCGAACCAATGGAAAATATTTCTCACCTTCTTTTGGTGGACGGATACAACCACGAACAGTGTCACCTGTTTTCAAACCAAATAATTTGATCTGCGACTGTGATACATAAATATCATCCGGTGATGTCAGGTAGTTATAATCCGAAGAACGTAGGAAACCGTAGCCATCCGGCATAATTTCTAAGACCCCCTCATTAACAATAACATTGTCGAAATCTGTACTAGATGAAGTATTTTCAGCTTTAGGAGTTTGAGATGTTTTTTCAGGTTGGGTACCTTTATCTGTTGCAGGAGTAGTATCTATTGCGGGGCTACTTTCCTCACTTTCGACAGCCTCACGTTTTCTTACAGTTACAGGCTCTGCGCTCTTCACTGTTCTAACGCGCTTACGCGTACGTTCACCCTGTTCTTGATTGTCTTCCTCCACTTTAGCAACTTTTTCTACAGAAGCCGGAGATGCTTCTTCTTCCCCACCGGTATTGCTAATTCTTTCTATTAATTCTTGCTTACGCAATTTATCAGCATCTGCGATACCGATCAACTTAGCAATCTCGCGCAATTCTGATACGAGTTTAGCGTTTAATTCGTTAATATCCATTAATGTGTTGTGTATGATTTTTGGATTT
>JAQZAZ010000262.1 GCA_029239355.1 Sphingobacterium sp. | reverse complement strand
TTTGCAACGTATATAATATCTTTGTCTTACCATGAGCACATCATCATACTTATCAGACAGGATAAATAATTTGTCCGAATCGGCTACACTTAAAATGACTAAGTTGGGCCGCGAATTAGCAGCAAAAGGCGTTAATGTAATTAGCCTTAGCGTAGGTGAACCTGATTTTAACACGCCTGAACATGTAAAAGATGCAGCAAAGAAGGCCCTGGATGAAAACTGGACACGTTATTCGCCAGTACCGGGATATCCTGAATTGCGTCAGGCGATCGTAAATAAACTGAAGACAGAGAATAATCTGGATTATGATATTTCGCAGATCGTTGTTTCAACAGGTGCAAAACAATCCCTGTCTAATGTGATCTTAACATTGATCAATCCAGGTGATGAGGTAATTATTCCTACACCATATTGGGTATCCTACTCAGAAATGGTTGTTTTAGCAGAAGGAAAATCAGTATTTATCAATACAGAAATCGACAATAACTTCAAGATTACGCCTGCGCAATTGGAAGCGGCCATTACGCCAAAAACCAAATTGTTTATGTTCTCTTCACCAAACAATCCAACAGGGACAGTTTATAGTAAAGATGAATTAGCAGCATTGGCTAAAGTTTTCGAAAAGCACCCGCAGGTATTTATTCTATCTGACGAGATCTATGAGCACATCAACTTTGTGGATAAACACGAGTCCATTGCACAGTTTGACAGTATCAAAGATCGCGTTATTATCATCAATGGTTTCTCAAAAGCCTTTGCCATGACAGGCTGGCGTTTGGGTTATATTGCAGCCAACAAGACAATTGCTGCGGCAAATGATAAATTGCAGGGACAGACAACATCTGGAACTTGCTCAATTTCACAACGTGCAGGTATTGTTGCATACGAACAAGGATTAGAGTCGGTCAACAAGATGAAAGAAGCCTTTGCACGTCGTCGTCAATTGGTATTTGATCTTTTGAGCGATATCCCAGGGGTACGCACCAATCTTCCAGAAGGCGCTTTCTATTTCTTCCCAGAAATTTCATCCTTCTTTGGCAAAAAAGACCAAGATGGTAATATCATTAAAAATTCATCTGATCTAGCTTTATATTTATTGAATGTTGGTCACGTTGCAACGGTAGGTGGTGACTCTTTTGGTAATGACAACTACATTCGTTTATCTTATGCCGCTTCTGACGAAAGTCTGATCGAAGCATTAAAACGAATCAAAGAAGCATTGGGCAAATTAGCATAATTAATACACAGTATACGGAATGGGCTATCCAATTTTCTTGGATAGCCCATTTTTTTTCAATTCCGGTTGTATCGATCCCCCCTGTATTTTCCACAACGGTATAATCAAATACGTCCTTTTATCTAATATGTTCCATCACCTCGATGAATTTCTTACCCTTATTCTTGGGATCAAAAAGCATTTTTTCCACCTTATCCAACTCAAGAGCCTCTAGATGACTAGGTAACATACTCTCTTTCATTAACTTCAGCAATTGATTCCAGTCCGCACGATTAATCTTGTGCTGAATCAATTCCATCATCTGCACGGCATTGCGATACTCCTTACCTGTTCTCAGTTCCACCACCATATCCATCCAGTCACCGTAAGTGAAAAGTCTACTTTTTTCCTTTTGCAATTGTAGAGCTTTCATCTTGACCATATCATAACCCAGCAGCATCTCCGTGACAGAATCAATCTCCATACAGGAAGCGATTTTAGCATAATCTTTTGGAAACTCCTCCCGCGCATCGTCATCCAGAAGTTTACAGAACGTTGGTACCTCCCTTTTCAGGGAATCACAGTTCTGCTGCGCATGCAATTCCAGTGTCATTATCAGGACTAGTCCGATCGCTAACATCCGCAGATAAATAGATTTAAATTTCATGCTTCGAAGATACCCATTTTTGGGAAATATCATCCATAGCACATAATTTACAATGGTTTTGGCGCTTCAGCCAAATATTTATTACATTTACCTCTATGAGTATTTTAACAGAAAAATTCAAAACGAAGCACGATACGGCTCCGTTTTCACAGATAAAAAACGAAGATTATATCCCTGCATTTGATACAGCAATTCAAAAGACAAAAGATGAAGTTGACGCCATTGTTAACAATCATGACGCAGCTACATTTGACAATACCATTGCAGCGATGTCCTATTCCGGACAGACTTTAGATAGATTGTCCAGTATCTTTTTCAACCTCCATTCTGCGGAGACCAATGATGAACTCGAAAAGATAGCACAGGACGTTGCCCCTAAATTATCCGCTTTAGGCAATGACATTACGCTAAACTTTGACTTGTTCAAACGCGTAAAAGAGGTTTACGATCAGAAAGATCAACTGTCACTTACCACAGAACAAACAACGTTATTGGAAAAATCCTACAAAGATTTTGTCCGCAACGGAGCGCTGTTGAACGATAAGCAGAAAGAACAGTTGCGTGCGATTGATGCCGAACTATCGCTTTTAAAATTAAAATTTGGCGAGAATGTCCTAGCGGAGACCAACGCCTATCAGCTCCTGGTTACCGAAGAGAAGGATTTGGCTGGACTTCCAGAAGGAGCCATTGAGGCAGCACAGGCGTTGGCCAAAGCCAATGAAAAAGAAGGTTGGTTATTTACCTTGGATTTCCCAAGTTACCTCCCCTTTGTTACCTATGCTGATAACCGCGAATTGCGTAAGGAGATTACCTTGGCCGCAGGGCGTAAGGCCTTTCAGGATAATGAATACAACAACGTCGACAACGTATTGAAAATCGCAAAACTACGTTTTGAACGTGCTAAATTATTAGGTTATGCTACCCATGCAGATTTTGTGTTGGCTGAACGCATGGCACAAAATCCGACGAAAGTAACCGAGTTTTTGAAAGATCTGCTTGGAAAAGCAAAACCGGCAGCACAGCATGAGTTTGCGGAATTAGGTGCTTTCGCCAAAAAACTGGACGGTATTGAACAGCTTGAAAAATGGGATGGCGCTTATTATGCGGAGAAACTAAAACAAGAACGTTTTAATCTGGATGACGAAAAGCTTAAGCCTTATTTTAAGCTGGAAAATGTGTTACATGGTGCATTTGAGGTTGCCCACCGACTATTTAGGATCAATTTCAAAAAAGTCAACGACATTGAAACCTATCACGAAGAAGTACAGACTTTTGAAGTCACCAAAGATAATGGTGAATTGGTAGCGATCTTCTATGCCGATTTCTTTCCGCGTAAAGGGAAACGAAATGGAGCCTGGATGACATCCTTCAAGCCACAGTATGTGCAAGATGGTAAACAAGAACGTCCACATGTATCTATCGTATGCAATTTCACCCGTCCAACAGCTACTAAGCCTTCCTTATTGACCTTCCAGGAGGTAACAACCCTATTTCACGAATTCGGTCATGCCCTACATGGTATGTTGGCGGATACAATCTATCCGACGCTATCCGGTACATCTGTCTATTGGGATTTTGTCGAGTTACCAAGTCAGGTAATGGAAAACTGGTGTTATGAAAAAGAAGCTCTGGAATTGTTCGCCAAACATTATGAAACCGGAGAAGTGATCCCAATGGAACTGGTGGAAAAAATCCGTGAGAGTGCTTCTTTTCTGGAAGGAATGGCCACGATGCGCCAATTGAGCTTTGGCTTATTGGATATGGGCTGGCATGGACAAGACCCAAGTGCCATTGCTGACCTGAAAGCATTTGAAGATGAACAATTCGCATCCACCAAGTTGTATCCCGATGTGAAAGAGAATGCGATGAGCACAGCCTTTTCCCATATTTTTAATGGCGGTTATTCATCAGGTTACTATAGCTACAAATGGGCCGAAGTACTGGACGCAGATGCGTTTGATTATTTCAAACAAAATGGCATTTTCAACGCCGATATTGCCCATAAATTTCAGAACAATATCTTATCCAAAGGGGGGACAGAACATCCAATGGTGCTCTATAAGCGATTTAGAGGGCAGGAACCGTCTGTTGAGCCCCTACTCAAACGAGCAGGATTGCTAAAATAAAAGGCGGTATCAAAAATCAATCTTTGAGATTGACGTCAATAATATTTTTTGAAACTCCCTTCAATGATTAAATAAGGTCCAAGTTCGATTCCGAATTTGGACCTTATTCTTTTCTAATCACGGGAAATATGGAGTACCTTCCAATTTGCTTTTGATTTGTAATCAAAGATTTTCTCCATGCCATTTTTTAATAAGATCACTTTTCACCTCAATAATGCTATTGACGTAACGACTACAACAAATCGTAAAGAATTTGCTATATTCACCACTTATTAATTCTTCAAAAAGATAGAAATTAGGATCAATCCAAACAGCCCCATACCATGAGTGAAATCAACTTCTTATTACGCGATAAAAACCGGCGCAAATTTTTCTTCAAATGCATTTTAATCGGTCTCCCCGTATTGATCGGCCTGGCATTATTGATCAATTATATGGAAGATAGTTCAGCTGCTAAAGGTACTCCGAATGACAAAGGTGGGATGGACTATTATTTTAGGGATGCCGTTACCGAAACCGCTCCGGATGTATTGTGCAAACTGATTCCCATGTATCCTAATGGTAAAATTACCTACTACAACTTTTCCACCGATCAAACAGATAATCCAACCGGGGATCTATTTTTGTTTACACCCGATTCTTTTGAAAAGGTAAAAGCATTCTATCAAGAAAAAGGAAAGATAATTGATGATGGGACAGATATATTTGTCTGTGATATTGGTAGAAAGAAAATAACCTTAAGCAAATTCACAACGAAAGAAGACGACCAAGTCAAAGGCGAAAATAAGATCAATATTTCATTTTAAATTTTGCAGTAGCGGGCTCCATAACATCCTATTTATCATTAAACAATAAATAGGTTTGAAGCCCCAGTGCAGTTTATTATTCCGGCTACAGTTTGAGTACACGACACCATGAGGCTTTTCTTAACAGAATATTCCCCAAATAAAAGCTGTCTGTATTGATTTATCATCAAAAAGCCGTATATTTGTGACACATAATTGGGGTTGACCGGAATTGACAGGATGGAGACGGTTATGTAAGCATGTAGTGCGTTGTTAGTAGAGCACTTTAATCTGAACTTTCAGAATTAT
>JAQZAZ010000261.1 GCA_029239355.1 Sphingobacterium sp. | reverse complement strand
TGTAATAGATTCTGGAACCAATGCCCAGAACTTTACACATCTTTTCAATCGGATATAGACCCTGATGCTATTTAATACATCTATATACTAATTATCGCTCTTGGAAAAGATGCCTATGGCCTTTTTTAAGATAGCAAGTTCGAGTTGTGAATCCTTAAGCTTTTTCTCTAATAGACTAATACGCTCCTGCTCTCTGGTTTGCTTCAGATTACCATTTCCCGGAAAACTGCCTGATCCAAACTCTTCCGCCTCTTTACGCCATTTATATAATTGAGCGGCAGAAATCCCTAGCTCAGGGGCTAGCTCAGAAATATTCTTCCTGGATTTGCTTAATTCCGCAGCACGCTATTTATAAAGCGCGATCATACTTTTTACGGACTTTAATCATTATTTCAAATTTAAGATTTTTTATTGTTCTTAACTTGATAGGCCGACTAAGTTAGCAACTCCAGTTTACCTGTTACGGCTCTTAATAGTAGACTTTTATCATATGCGCTGAAAATAATATCCTATGAATTCTGATTAAATAAGGCCATTATATGTGGCATAATTTTGGATACTATCATTGTTGACTAGTTATAAATAAGCAAACTAAAAAATGGTCCTTAATGCCGGTAAAATTAGCGTCTCGGAACTACTTGAAATCGATGCAAACCAGGTTACGGCAGTAACCATAGAATGTACTCTGGAAAAGGAAAAGGCAGAAATAATAAAACGAATCCTGCAGCTTAATGAAGATATAGGTGTAATTTTCGTTCTTGATCCAGCTGCGAACAAAGGTCCTGAAAGTTTCCAAAACACTGGGGTCTTAAATATCCTCGGAAATATAAAACATATTGCACTGCTTGCATTTGGTTCGGAGCAACTAGCGGGCCTGGAAATGTTGGATGGATTATCCTGTCTGGAATCATTTCGGCTGCAGGGTAATTATAAAAAGAACATTGATCTTCGCCCAATTGTTAATTGCACAGGCATAAAGTCACTGGAGCTGGAATATGGAATATCGGGCGCTCAGCAGGAAAAATTTGTAAGTAGTCTGCCCCTGCTGGAAAGCCTGAAAGCCTCAGTGGTCGATTTGGCGAAAATAAATCCGAACCCTGAGTTAGAGCAGCTAACAATAACCGATACTTTAAAGAGTCCTGAACTTCTTGCCTCGATCTTCCGCCGGCTAAAAATGCTAACGCTAAGTAAAGCTAAAGGTATAGATTCCTTTGATTTTATTTCTTCACTAAAAGGACTGGAATCATTGCAAATAGGACACACCAGCAAATTAATCAGCCTACCAAAAATGGGCGATCCCTTGATCCTGAGATCGCTTCACCTAGTAGCTACCAAACAATTTGCTGATATGGAAAGTATATTACAATTCAAACAATTGGAGGAGCTGAAGATTACCGAACCGACACGCGTAGAGCAGTCGGAATTTATAAAATTGAAAGACATTAGATCTTTAAAAAAGGTCTACGCGGTCTTTCAGACCGAAACGGAAGATATCGCCTTTCGGCAAATGGCAGAGGAAACAGGATGGGAGTTTTGACCTTTTAAATTGATATTTATATGAAACACTTAAGCAGACAAGAATTGATTGATTTGGTAGAAAGAATCAGCAATGCAGGAGGTAAGACTGAGCAGGACGACGACGATATGTTAGACCTTTTCCTGGAAAATGTGCCTGATCCCAATGCATCAGATTATATCTTTAGCAAAGAGTACGAAGGCTTATCTTCGGAAGAGATTCTTGATCTTGCCCTGGCTTATAAGCCGTTTATTATGTGATCTCGAAAATAAACCCTTATAGAGCTGTCTGGCGTTTAACATTTCAAAGATTGTGGAAAGAAGTATTCAATAAGATGGGCAAAGTCAGTATCCGGGTAATTTAGGATAAAATGATATCCAATAACATACCTACTAAAAAATATTATGACACGCAGAAAAATTATACTTACTTATCTCTGGCTTGCGCCGCTCATGTTTGGACTTATTACGCTGGTCTCTTATGATAATGACATCGACGATATAAGGTTTGGATTCCCTGAGACCTTTTATTCAAAAACATATGGCATGAGTCTCATTACCGGACAAACAGGGTATGCAATATCATTTCGCATATGGGATTTTTTGCGGGATTTTGGTTTTGCGCTGATCGTTACGTTGCTGGTCGTTTTAGTATACGCAAGATTTAAAAAGAAAAAAGGGACCGGGCGCAGGATTATAAAAATTAAACGCACGAACCAATGAAAAATAAATTTACCATTTTCTTGCCGATCATTACTGCTCTATTTGCCTTCACTCCATCGCAGCATACAAACCAACTTTTAAATCTGGATGGTTTTAACCTGAACTTCAATATCGAAAGCTATTACGCACCTTCCATTAAAAAAGCTAAGCTTTATCGTGAGCAAAGGGATGCTATATTAAACGGCAAAGATGAAAAAGAATTCGGCGGTAAACTGGTCTATGCCTGGAGCTTTGAAACTATTTCTATTGACAGTATTTTCATGGATGACGATCATTCCCACAAGCCAATTGGATTACAATACAATATGAAATCCTGGACAGCGGGTGATAGCCTTGCCAGGTTCGGAAATATGTACTTCGATGCAGTACATATGATGAGTAGCTCTGAGGGAAAGTTTATGGCGCTGGTGGCCACAAATCAGAGTGAAGACGAAAAATCGTTCAAGGAGCTCTTATCTGTCATTGAAAAAAAGTATGGCAGAGCAGAAATAAAAGAAGAAGAATTTTTCGGGCAATACTATACTTATCGCTGGCAATTAAAGGACCGTATTCTGGCAGTCTCTTCTAAATACAATGATAAGAGCAATGAGTTGAAAATAGCAGTGGATCTAAATAATAACTCTGTGGATACGACAAAACATCTATCTATTGATTCGAAGCTCTTCATCCTTAGCAACAACTTCAAGGACTCGGCTATGGGTAGTTTGAAGTGCGGTTCTTGGTTATATTTTGATAGGGTTCTTGAAAACTAAATTTACTTTTTGCGATAAGATGCTTTAGAGAAAACAAGGATTAAACAATATATTGAATAGATAATGAAATTAAATACACCAAAGATTTACCTTGCCTTTTTCCTGGTTCTGAACAGCCTATATGCTAATGGACAGCAGCAACCTGCATTATCAGAGACCAATTTCTTCTATAATAATGAAACGGTTTGGAAGAAACTGTACGGTGTTAAAAACCCTTTCCGCAAATTGCAGGATCAGGTAACAGAATATCAGTCGCCTAATGCTGTCAATGCTGCGGAGGGAAAACAAGTATATAGCATAAATGTTAGCGCTACTTCAACGACTATAATAGAAATTTCCGATAAACATAAACCAGATTTCAGGATAAAGGCGACCTACACTTTCGGCAAGGACAACAAGATTAAAACCAAAGAAGTTTACGACGATAATCTCGATGGAAAGGGCTGGCAATTCAACGAAAAATTTCTTTATCGCTACGAAGTCGATAAAGCAGGAAACTATTTCAACGAGGTCATAGCATCAACAGATCCAAGGCTAGGTTCAGACCCACCTGCTCCCCGTAAGGTCAAAGCTTATTACAATAATAAAAAGCAGCTCGTCAAATATACAGAAGTCGGTTATACTTACGAATTCACGTATAACGACCAGGGAGATATTGTTCGCGAAATAAACTATAGTGCTGCCAAGAATAGTAAAGGAGAAACAGTCTACAAATATGTTTATGATGCGAAAGGCAATTGGATAAAACGGGAAACGGTTCGTAGCAATGCATATAAGGACAAAGTACTTGAAGAGGTTGTCAACAGGAAAATCGAATATTGACTCCTGTTTACCTCCAACCGAATGGAGGTTGCTTCAATGCTATCATATCGCCGAATACAGTTTGGCGGTTATGGTATTTGATCTTTGACTAAATGTTAGACTGCGACTATAAACTGGCTGAGTGCCGGGTGAGGATGATGTTATAACGAATCAGTATTTTCTATAGATTTGATAAAGTTCATTTTACATGTTCAAAATACTTTGGTTAAACCATTTAAAGTTGATTTAGGTTTAGAAGCTATCGATTCCAAAGAAGTAATAGAATATGTAGACAAATTGAAAAACGAAGAGGTACCGAAACCTGAACTAATGTCATTCTAAGCATAGATAAACTTAAATTTGGAATTAAAGAATTAAAACTTGAAAAAAAATGAGGATAAATTTGTGTTTTATGCTATTTATGTTGATGTTAAATTATGGGCTAGCCCAAAATCATCATATCATAAATAAGGAATCGACAAGTTTTAAGATCAAAGGAGATAGGGATTCTATCAATTTTATTGTCGTTGATAATGACGTAAATAGCAAAAAGCCAATTTTTCTGTGGTGTCAAGGTTCTCTTCCAGTACCCTTATATATCAATTTCAAAAAAGACGGATTATGGATGATTGGAGGAGGTATATCAAATTTCGATTATCAAGAAATAAAAAAGTATTATCATTTGGTAGTGATCGCGATGCCTAAAACTCCATTAATGGTAGACGAAACGAAAGTTAATAAATCATATTTCTATTACGGAGATTCCGATAATCAAAACATTCCTAGTATTGAATTTCAAAAAGAGGACTTTTTAGATAATTATGTAGATCGAGCAATTACTGTGCTTAAATTTCTTTCCAAACAAAAATGGATCGATAATTCTAAATTGGTTGTGGCCGGACATTCACAAGGGAGTAAAGTAGCAGTTGGCATTGCTTCCAAATATAAAAAAGTTACTAAACTGGGATTATTCAGTGCTAATCCATTCGGAAGAATTGACCAAAATATCAGGAAACACAGGAAAGATGCAGAATTAGGGGTTATTTCATGGGAGGCCGCGAATAAGAAAATAGAAAATGAATATCATTTTTTTCGAGACGCAAATGACATAAGTATCAGAGACACAAATGCTAATCTAATCTCATGGTATTCTTTTTCCAGGCCACAATTGAAAGAATTGCTGGATTTTAATAAGCCTATATATTTGGCCTATGCAACTGGCGACATTGCAAGCGATCTTTGCGACCTAATTCCTCTATATTTTATTCAAGAGCATAAGAAAAATCTTACCTATAATAGATACCTAAATATGGAGCACAATTTCTTTGAGATAAACAA
>JAQZAZ010000055.1 GCA_029239355.1 Sphingobacterium sp. | reverse complement strand
TTTGCAGACCTCAGCCTAGCCACTCGGCCATCCGACCCTATTTTTTTCCTTTTGAAGGTCTGCAAAAATAAAACTTATAATTGGAATTAAAAAATCTTTGTGATAAAACTTTTGCGTTTTCGAACATTATTCTGAAAACCAAGGGGGTAGTTTTTCAGAATATTGCTAATCTCGGCTTTAGGAGCCGAAATACTTATGTATACGGTCGTTTGAAAAAAATGAATTTCCGCAAGTACTGTATCTTTTAGAGGACATTCAAAAAAAATCTGGCACGAGTTTTTTCTTTTGTTTTGAAGTGGATATGAATAGTTTATGGATTTTGGAATAGATATTGCAAATGAGATTGTCAGAAATCTCATACAAGAAATATATGGGAGTAAATGGTAAAAGAAGAAAGTAAATTAAATTAGGAAACATGAAAAAATTATTATTATCTGCAACAATTTTATTTGGTTCATTGGGAGCCTTTGCACAAGGTGGATTGGGATACGGACTACGTGCGGGTGTAAATATTCCTAAATATTCATTTGAGAACGGAAGTTCCGAGTCAAACACGGGTTTCTTCGTAACGGGTTATTTGGATGCCCCTGTATCGCCATATTTCTCTATCCAACCTGGATTGTCTTTGCAGAATAAAGGTGGGAAATGGTCGGCTGGTGACGGGAACAACTCAGGAGAGGTCAAACAAAGTGTAATGTCATTGGATATCCCAGTCAATTTAGTTGCTAAACTCCCTACTGGTGGGTCAGGTAATTTCTTTATTGGTGCTGGTCCCTATGTAGGTTTTGGTTTAAGTGGTAAGAATAAATGGAATATTGCTGGGGTAAAAACAGAAGAGGATGTAGAATTTGGTAGTGGAGATGGAGGTGAGCTAAAACGTACTGACTTTGGTGTAAACTTCCTCGCAGGTTATCAATTAACCAACGGTTTTCAGATTAATGCAGGTTACGGCCTAGGTTTGACAAATTTGTCTCCGGTGTCTAACCTTTCAACTAAAAATCGCGTTTGGTCTGTTGGAATCGGTTTCGGACTATAAGAAATATAAGTACTTAAACTTATTATGAGGAAAGAGTCCCTGCATCTGTAGGGACTTTTTTATTTCCCTAAACTTAAGTCATCCGAAATTGTTATTTTTATTCAAAAGAATATTCAATGAAAAGATTTCTCTCTTTACCATTCTATATAAAGTTAGCCTGCGTATTAATTAGTATCCTTCTTTTGGGCTATCTGGCAAAGATTGGTGATACGATACTTATCCCGATGATTTTGGGCTTGCTGTTCTCTCTGCTTTTGATTCCACTGAGCAATTTTATGGAGCGTAAGTTGCATTTTCCAAGGACGTTGGCTGGAATACTCAGTGTGATTCTCTTTTTTGGCGCGTTAGGTTACGGCTTATTTCTTCTGGCGTCACAGCTTACATTGCTCAAAGAAGATTTTCCAGCATTCAAAGAGCAGATTATGGATGGCGCAGGTAAATTGCAAAGCTGGGTCAGTCAACAGTTTGGAATACAGCACAAAGAGCAGATGGAATTTATCAACAAAACAGCTTCAAAATCGGTTGATTCAGGTACGCTATTTCTAGGAACGGCGTTGGTTTCACTTTCTTCCCTGTTTATTTTATTTGTTTTCACGTTTCTTTATACCTTCTTCCTGCTGATTTATAGAGGTCATATTGTGAAGTTTCTTTTGTTTGTTAACCGTGTTGAAGATCGACCTATTGTTGTGGATGTGGTCAGGCAGATTCAATATGTGGTTAAGAAGTATTTGATCGGTCTGTTGATCCAGATGAGCTTGGTTTCCCTTTTAGTTTTTATTTGTCTCTCCTTAATTGGTGTGAAGTACAGTCTACTCTTGGCTTTAATCACAGGTGTATTCAACGTACTGCCTTATGTAGGTATCTTCTCATCCATGCTTATTATCTCCATTCTTACTTTCGCTACCTCGTCATTGACCCATGTTGTGTTAGTCATTCTAGCATTGATTATTGTACACATGATTGACAGCAATTTTATCGTTCCGAAAATCGTCGGATCAAAGGTAAAGGTCAATTCCCTATTTGCCATGTTGTCCATTATTATCGGCGAGATGGTCTGGGGTATTTCAGGTATGTTTTTGGCTATCCCGATATTGGCAATTGTTAAGATCGTCATGGATCGCATCAAAGAGCTTAAACCATGGGGATTCCTATTAGGAGAAGAAGATAGTAAGGATGAAGTGTACAAGGATTTATTTGAGACTTTAAATCCGATTGAGAAGAAGATTATTGAAAATGAGGAGAAGGAGTAGGTTTGCATTTGGTTTGAACTTTTGATCAGTATGATTTTCTGCATTGGTTGTTAGTAAACCAGTTAGTATATAGTGTCTTATGTGAGATATTGTATATTGTCATATTCAGCGGTAAATAAACCGCGATCTTTAAATTATTGAATTTGGTCATCTATCGTGAAAGCTTTTCTTTTCATACATAGAATGTGGCTTAAAAAAGGGCTATAAAACAAAAGATTTGCCCTTGGACGCTGTTCTAATGGGTAGCGTGACGTGTACGGTTGCTAGATAAGGGTAAAATTGTTCCCAATTCTTTTCCATTTTCTGAATTTTGAAACAGTTTTACCTCTTTTTGGGAGAAATGTAACTATTGCAACTATTGATACAAGTCAAAATCACGAAATAGCTTTTTAAGGCTGTACATATTCCGGGGATAGGACGAAATGCCATACCATAGCAGCCTATAAAACCAATATGGTATATTTAACCAGATCCGGAATAAGGGGGAGTATACTCCAGTAATATCTGAATCTCATTTTAATTAAAACGGATTTGTTTCGTTTACTTGCGGTTGATTGTCGTTTGTTAGCTTACTTCTTAGCTTGATAAATATTTGTTTTCTTATTCTTATGAGGGGGTAGAACTACCTAATGGAAAAAATTCCTTCTGCTTACGCCAAATTAAATCAAAAAAATCAGGGTTCAATTACCTGAGTTACCAGCCAATTCTCAACTATATTTTACCCGCGTATTTCTAGTACGTGTTAAGCATTACTTAAACACAGATATAGCACTATTTGCAATCGTTACGTAAGCAAATTGATAAAGGAAAAATGTACTATAAATGTACTTGTTCAGTGCTACAAAAGTGCTGGAAGAGCAGCGATCAAAGATAACTAAGCAGGAGATTTCTTCGAGCGGCCTTCGAGCTTTGTTCAAGTAGCCTTCGGATCTACTCCATACCTGCGTCGCCCCTTCTTCGGGATGGTCCCGAAGCGCTATCGAAGCGGACTCGAAGCCGAGCCGAAGCGTAGCCGAACATGTCTCGAACAAGCCCCGAAGAGGTCCCGAAGCGTTGCCGAAGAGCACTCGAAGGGGAGCCGAAAGAATACCTTCTTCTGACAAATTTCAAATCAACTTCGGTCTTTTATGCACAATCGATGAAAACCCGAGCAAGGGGCGAAGTTGGTCAGGAGTTGGTAGGTACCTCAGTCTAACTATGACCTATCTCTGCCCTGCCTATAACCAAGGATGGAACAAGAATGGCACAACACAGGGAAAAGGATCGTACAAGGATGAGCCTCGGTTGACACAAGGTCGAGCCTATCTTGGCACAAAAATGACACAACAAACACACAATGAAGAGCTAATAATGATCAATTCCTTGTATCAAAAGATACCGTTAATTCACCGTTAACCCAGCCGTGCGTGTGCCGAAACGGTACTAAAAAGGTATGGGAATGTACTAAAAAGTTACAAGCCCAATGGGAAATATTTCATCTTAAGTTCAAATCACGCGTGAGGAACAAATTAGATGGCAAGCGTATCAAACACCGAATGGGTAAGGACGCCTGTAAAAGGGCATATTATTGTAAGTTTTGTAAAGGATACCATATCACCAAATTGGATAAAGGTCTCTTTAGCAATTGCAAGACTAAGGCTGATTCTTGGAAAATACCGAATGTGTTGGGAAACTGGAATTATTTGATTGAATAAGATAATTCGCTCGTATTGGTTAACACTCGTAAATTGTGTAATGTAAAGGTCATTGTTAATGTTTTGGAATAAGATTGGCAATAAATTAACCATCCTATAGAAATAATCTATAGCTTATTTTTACAAATGTTATTTTACCTTATTTTTTTATTGTCTTTCAGAGAAAAATGTCTTATTTTCGTTCTATATTTAATTTATTCTTAATGAAAAGAAAATTACTCTCAATCGCTGCGGCATTATGTTTTATTGCCGGGGCAAAAGCACAGACTTCTTATGGTATAAAAGCTGGTCTCAATTTTTCAAAATTAAAAGCAGCAGAAGGCAATATTAGTGAAACTTCTAACAGCTCTACTAATTTTTATGTTTCTGGTTATGCGGATATGCTACTAGCAAATAATTTTAGTATTCAGCCTGGAGTTTCCTTACAAGGTAAAGGAGGTAAAGATGCTGATGATACAAAGTTAAATTTGATGTATATTGAAGTTCCTGTCAATTTTGTATATAGTATACCTACGGGAGACGCAGGAAATGTCTTTTTAGGTGCCGGTCCATATGCTGGATTTGGTATTCATGCTAAGGCGAAAAGCGGTAACGTAAGTGAAAGCGGTAGTTTTGGTGATTTTGGTGTTAAAACTTTCGACGCAGGTCTAAATCTTTTGGCAGGATTTAAACTAACTAATGGATTCCTGATTAATGGAGGGTATAGCTTAGGATTGACAAATATGGCTAAAGACTCTGGGGAATCTTCGATTAAAAACCGCGTATTCTCAGTAGGTGTTGGTTACCAATTCTAATCAAAAAGGTACAAAAAACAAAAAGGGCTTTTCTTACGAAAGGCCCTTTCTTTGTTTATCGCCCATATATTAGCTATACTCTTTGACCACAATAATTACAGCTAGATCTTATCCCCTTCATCCATTATTTCCAAGCTGTATTTACCAGCGAAGATGTTTTCGCCATTGGGTAATAGGGAGGGCTATTACTGTTATACAATTTAGTGAACCCGGGAACATAGATATCTATGGATTAATATCGAGAAGCCTATCCCTTACAAGTAAACATGCTCCGATGACACCCGCCTTTTCTTGTAGTTGCGATAGCTTGATTTTTGTGTCTGTACTCACAAGATTTAGTGAATATTTGTTGATAGCACTTTTTATCGGCAGTAAGATATAATCGTTAGTTTGTGCTAAGGGGCCACCTAAAATAATTAATTCCGGATTGTAGAGATTTATTAGAATGGCTATCGCTCTGCCGAGTTTTTCGCCAATTTTCGCCAGTAATTCAATGGCGAGCACGTCATCAGCATGAATGGCTGAAATAATGTGGTTTAAATTAATATCGTCTACCGGGACGGTCTGCGTCAAGGTTGTGGCAAAACCTTCGTTTACTTTCTGTATAAAAAGATCTTTTAAGGCACGTCCAGAAGCCTCGGTTTCCAGACAGCCTTTTTTGCCACAATGACAGATGATTTCGTTGTCGAACATCGGGATATGGCCGAACTCGCCCGCAAAACCAGATTGGCCGTAATAAATCTGTCCATTTATAAGGGTGCCCATCCCAATGCCATAATCAAGGTTGAGAAAAAGCACATTTTTTTCCTGTTTGACCACTCCTGACATAAACTCCCCATAAGCCATTGCACGAGAATCGTTCTCGATAAATGTTTTTATCTTCAAAGTTTCTTCCAGGTATTTGCTGAGCGGTGTCTCGCTGAAATAAAAGAAACTATAGCTATATCCTGTTTTGTAATTGATCCTTCCACTTAAGTTCAAGCCAAGGGCTAAGATCTTTTCCTTCGGAACGGCAGATTTTTTTATAAAATCCTTAATGATTTTACAGAGATCGTCTAAGGAGGCTTGATTATTGGCCAACTTATATGGAAGGTTCTCTGCAATAGATACAATATTTTTGTTGAGATCGATAAGCCCTATATTCACATGGCTATGCTTGACATCAACACCCACAAAAAATCCTGAGGTGGGAAGTAGCCCGTAGATATTCGGTTTTCGTCCACTAACGCTGGTCGACTTTCCGTAATCTTTTACCAGTCCTTCCTCAATCAGTTCATTGATTACATTCGTGATCTTTGGCACGCTAAGTTTGAGTTCTTTGCTTAACTCTGCGATAGTGCTATTGCCATATACAGATAGGATCACAATAATGTTCTTTTTAATAGAATTGTTTTTATAGGCTACCCCAGAAATATTATCGTCTTCGATGTGCTCAAAAAATGTCATTCGGTCATAAATTGTAAGAAACAAATCTAAGAAATTTAAATATATATATTGAATCTTATGTGTATTTAAGGTAACTATAATATTATATTTTCTTATATAAACTTTATTTATTAAATATTTTTAATAATATACTTGTATTATTAAATTTTATTTTTAATTTAGCTTTGTCTTCTACCAAGTAGACCTGAAAAACTCGGTTCGAAAGGCCGTAAAATACCAACTAATACAATTATGGATAAGCAGAATCGTAGAAAATTTTTGAAACAATCATTTCACGCTGGAGTTGCCGGAGTGGGGGGGGCGACCCTGTTGCATCGCTGCGGCACAGAAAAGCAACCTGATTCGGAAGAGATTCCCAAGATCAATGTGGGTATCCGAGATACGTTTTTGGTCAGCTCCAAAGATGCTCTTCCGATAACGGCAACCTTTCTTGATGAAATATCGCATGATATTCCACACCAAAATTGGGGCGAGGCGGAATGGGACTTAGATTTCAGATATATGAAGAAAATGGGGATCAATACCGTTATTCTTATCCGATCTGGCTATCGCAAATTTATTACCTATCCTTCGGAGTATTTACTTTCCCAAGGCTGTTATAAGCCTACCATTGACTTGCTTGATATGTTTTTACGTCTGGCAGACAAATATAATATGTTTTTCTACTTTGGCTTGTACGATTCTGGCACGTATTGGGACACCGGAGATTTGTATAAAGAGGTCGCACAAAACAAGTATGTCGTGGATGAGGTTTGGTCTAAATATGGGGTGAAGCATAAAAGCTTCGCCGGTTGGTATATCAGTGGGGAGATCAGTAGAAAAACCAAAGGATCTATCCGTGCATTCCGTGATTTGGGAGGTATGTGTAAGTCGATATCGGATGGTTTACCAACCTTTATCTCTCCTTGGATTGACGGTAAAAAAGCTGTAATGGCGGCTTCAGCAGGTCTTTCTAAGTCAGATGCCATAAGCGTTAGGCAACATGAAGAAGATTGGTCGGAAATATTTGATGGTGTACGGGGCGTTATCGATGCCTGTGCTTTTCAGGACGGACACATCGATTACAATGAACTCGATGCTTTTTTTACGGTCAATAAGCAGCTTGCAGACCGGTATGGTATCTCTTGTTGGACAAATGCCGAAACCTTTGATCGCGATATGCCCATCAAGTTTATGCCCATCAAATTCGACAAGCTGCGCCTGAAGCTGGAGGCAGCCAAGCGGGCCAACTACGAAAAAGCAATTACCTTTGAGTTCTCGCACTTTATGAGTCCGCAATCTGCTTACCGCCAGGCGGCCCATCTTTACGACCGTTACATGCAATTCTTTAACCGCTGATAATAATACTTACTAAAATACCTAAATGAATAATATCATTGATATGAACAATAACCAAATTAACTTAAATTATATCGGCTTCCTGTCGGTCGTGGCAGCCATAGGCGGATTTCTGTTCGGATATGATACGGCGGTCATATCCGGTACCATCGCACAGATAACGGCGCAATATGGCTTGGATAATGTTTCTCAGGGATGGTATGTAGGCTGTGCGCTGGTAGGCTCCATAGCGGGTGTTTCCTGCGGGGGTTATTTAGGTGATCGTTTTGGTCGCCGTAAAACACTGTTTATCAGTGCTGTTTTGTTTGCTGTTTCAGCGCTTTACTGTATGCTTTCATCTGAATTCCAACAGCTTATTTATGCTCGTATCATCGGAGGGATTGGTATTGGAGTGGTTTCGATTATATCGCCTATGTATATTTCGGAGCTTGCCGTACCCCAATATCGGGGCAGGTTGGTGTCTCTCTATCAACTGGCGGTTACCATCGGGTTCCTGGGCGCTTATATCGTGAATTACCTGCTCATGCAGTATGCGCATGGCGATGCACAAAATTTAAAAAGCGATTGGCTTCGCCTCATATTCCAGCACGAAGTATGGCGTGCAATGCTTGGGATATCTGGACTGCCGGCCGTTTTTTTCTTCGTCATTACTTTCTTGATTCCGGAAAGCCCACGTTGGCTGGTGATGCATGGTCGATCAGCAAAGGCGCAAGATATATTCCGGCGGATCTATGGCTCAGACAGCGCGGCCAGGGCAGAGCTCAATAAAATTCAGGATGCAAGTTCTGCAGAAAAAAAAGTCAATTGGAAGCTGTTGGCTCAGCCTGGCGTACGTAAGGCTGTGTGGATCGGCGCAGCAATAGCTCTTTTGGGACAGTTCATGGGGGTGAATGCTGTGCTTTATTACGGACCGACGATTTTTGAGAGTAGTGGTATTTCTGGCGGTGACTCCCTCTTTTATCAGGTGATCGTCGGACTGGTCAATGTGCTGACGACCATACTCGCCGTTTTTATCATCGATAAAATCGGACGTAAGAAGTTGGTCTACCTAGGTGTCTCTGGGATGATTGTTTTTCTTTTGCTTATTGGCATATACTTCTTTTTGGGAAGAGTACTTGGCCTGCCCAGTTTGTTCATGTTGAGCTGTTTCTTGGCGTATGTATTTTGCTGTGCCATTTCAATATCGGCGGTAATCTGGGTATTGCTCTCGGAAATGTATCCAAACTCCATTCGCGGACTGGCCATGTCCATAGCAGGTCTTTCCCTGTGGTTGGGTACCTACCTGATCGGGCAGCTTACGCCTTGGCTATTGGACAACTTAAGCCCGGGTGGAACCTTTTTTCTATTTGCTGTAATGTGCGTGCCTTATATGATCATCGTTTGGAAACTTGTGCCGGAAACCACTGGCAGATCCCTGGAAGATATTGAACGACATTGGATTCATTAACCTGCTGGTTATAAATGATAGTATAAAGAATAATTAGATTATAGATGGATTTTAAAAAACTTAGTAAACAGTACAAATCGGAACTGTTAGACAACGTATTGCCTTTTTGGTTGGAAAATTCTTTGGATCGGGAATATGGCGGATACTATAGCTGCTTGGATAGGAAAGGGCGGATTTTTGACACCGATAAGTTTATCTGGCTTCAAGCCCGTGAGGTCTACATGTTTGCAAGTATGTATAACAAGACGGAAAAAAAACAGGAGTGGCTTGAGGCCGCAGAACATGGCGCCGCATTTTTACTGGAGCATGGACATGATGGTAATTACAACTGGTACTTTGCATTGGACCGGGAAGGTAACCCGCTCGTAGAGCCTTACAACATTTTTTCCTATACGTTTGCGACCATCGCTTTCGGGCAGCTTCACCTGGCAACAGGCAATCCACGTTACGCTGAAGTAGCGAAGCAGACCTTCGGACTGATCCGTTCGAAGCTTGGTAATCCGAAGGGTAAGTGGAACAAAGCGGTTCCGGGTAGCCGAAGCCTGAAGAATTTTGCCCTTCCCATGATACTGTGTAACCTGGCCTTGGAAATTGAACACCTGCTTCCAGCAGAGCTGTTGGAAGGCTTTATAGATAACTGTTTGCATGAAGTGATGGAGGTGTTTTACAGACCGGAAATCGGCGGCATTGTTGTCGAAAATGTAACCCTGGACGGGCAGTTGTCGGATACTTTTGATGGGCGGTTGATCAATCCTGGTCATGCAATCGAAGCGATGTGGTTTATCATGGATCTTGGCAAGCGCCTGGAACGCGACGACCTGATCCAGAAGGCCGTAAAGATAACGCTTAATATGCTCGAATATGGCTGGGATCATCAACATGGCGGAATTTTCTATTTCATGGATCGATCGGGAAATCCGCCGCAACAGCTGGAATGGGACCAAAAACTGTGGTGGGTGCATATTGAAACCTTGATTTCGCTTATCAAAGGCTACCAAATGACCGGCTCACAGGAATGTCTAGCTTGGTTTGAGCGTGTGCACGATTATACATGGGCGCATTTTAAAGATACGGAATATCCAGAATGGTTCGGATATCTTAACAGACAGGGAGAGGTGCTGTTACCACTTAAAGGAGGTAAATGGAAAGGTTGTTTCCATGTGCCGCGGGGCCTTTATCAATGCTGGAAGGTACTCGAAGATATTGCCTGTAAAGATTTGTCTGTTCAAGTTGTTTAGTTTGGGGCTGGCCTTTGCCCATCAGGGCCGGCTCTTTAAAAGTTAATTTACCAATTATGATAAAGTCAGTTTTGTTGCTTTCGTTAAAACTTTCGCTCTTTTGCTATATCCCTGTATGCGCTTTTGCACAAGGAGCTAAAAAACAACCTTTAGCCCTATCGTTGGAAAAAGCGGTATTGGAAGATAAAATAAAGGGCGGATGGGCTGGTCAAACAATTGGCGTAACCTATGGTTGGCATACAGAGTTCCGCTATCAAGGTACGTTCGTGCAGGATTACGAACGTATTCACTGGGAAGATGATTATGTAAACCGTGCCATGCGCGAGTTTCCTGGATTATTTGATGATGTGTATGTGGATCTTACCTTTATGGAAGTACTGCATCGATTGGGGCTAGAAGCTCCGGTGGATTCCCTTGCGCAGGCTTTCGCGAAGAAGGAGTATGAGCTTTGGCATGCCAATCAGGTAGCGCGCTATAATCTTAACAACGGTATTCCACCAGATAAATCCGGGCATTGGCTGAGCAATCCGCATGCTGATGATATCGATTTTCAGATCGAAGCTGATTTTGCCGGCCTGATCAGCCCAGCTATGCCGCAGGCTGCTACGGCCATCTGTGAAAAAACGGGCAAAATTATCGCCTCCGGCGATGGGTACTATGGGGGGCTTTTCGTTGCACATCTATATGCACAAGCATTTCGTACGAACGAAATAAAGCCTTTGATTGAAGAGGCACTGCAGGTTGTGCCAACGCAAAGTAAATTCTACCAATGTATACGTGATGTTTTGGCATGGCACGCGCAGGAGCCGTCCGATTGGAAAGAGACCTGGTGGCAGATCCAAAAGAAATGGTCGGAAGATCACGGCTGCCCAAATTTTGTTTTTCACCCGCTGGATATCGATGCAAAGCTGAATGCAGCTTATGTTGTCATGGCATTGCTCTATGGAAACGGCGATTTTTTTCATACCATGGATATCGCGACCAGGGCAGGCCAAGATTCAGACTGCAATCCTGCGACAGCCTGTGGGATACTCGGTACCATGCTGGGGTATAGTTACATACCGCATACTTGGATGGAGACATTAAAGAAAGCAGAAGGTGTGCCCTTTAGTTATAGTAGCTATTCCCTCAGTGATGTGTATCGTGTAAATGTAGATCTCGCGATGGCGAGCATCGTTAAGGCGGGTGGTATGGTCGACAAAAATCGTGTAACCATCCCCTATCAAAAAACGTTTCAAGTACCTTTTGAAGAAAACTTCGCCGGCCATTACCCCAAAGAGCGTGTAAAGGTTGCAAAGACTTTCCCAAAAAGCTACCAATTTGATTTCGAGGGCTGCGGCATCGTGGTCAGCGGGCACTTGCAAAAAGTGGATCATACGGCGATCGATAAGGCTGTACAGATAGGCTTGTACATCGATGGTCAACTGATAGAAACGGCAAATCTATTTTCCAATGCAAACATGCGCCGCCCGGAATTGTGTTGGCGGTATCAACTGTCTGATAAAAAGCATCGGGTGGAAATAAAACTATTGGCTGAAGAGCCCGGGTACCAACTGCACGTCACCGATTATCTGGTTTATGTATCTCATCCGCAAATTGCAATTCAACATCGGCATGACTAAAACGATATTTTTTTTTACGGTGTTACTGTCGATGATCTACTTGCCCACCCTAAGTTATGCAAGGGCAAAGGAGGTGCAAGGTCAGGTGCGCCAGGTAGACGGACGATCGGTAGCAAAAGTGCCCGTTACTGATGGATATACAATCGTCTTCTCAGATGATGGGGGCCATTATCGCATCGTCACGTCGCCTTTGGCCCGTTTTGTCTACATCACAGTTCCTGCTGGCTTTGAGATGTCCGCAAAAAGTAATGCGGGTAATTTTTACATCCCATTGCCCAAGGAGCATACAGCAGCTACTTTTAATTTCGTTTTGAAACCCACGGGAATCGATTCAACGCATGCATTTGTCGTATTGGGCGATCCGCAGGTATATAACACCGCCGATGTGCAAAGCTGTGCCCTGTTTGCAGAAGATATAAAAAGCTATAAGGATAGTGCTTTGCGAGGTATTCCCGTTCATGGAATGGTAGTCGGCGATATGGTGGGCGATAGACCAGATCTCTTTAGTAGCGTGAAAAAGTCATTTGCATTGGCAAATATGAGCTATTTCTTCAGTAAAGGCAACCATGATCTGCGTACGGACCAACGCTCAAATAACACAGCAAGTATGCTGTATGAAGAAAATTTTGGTCCACGCTACTATGCCTTTAATCGCGGTTCCATACATTACGTCGTACTCGACGATGTCTTCTATTTGGGAGGCAGTGGCGAGTATGTGGGGTATATCAGCGAAGAACAGTTTCGTTGGCTGACGCTGGATCTTCAAAAAGTGCCCAAAGGTAGTACCATCGTTATGATGCTCCATATGCCGACGACTGGTAAGGGTTTTCGAAAAATTGAACAAAGGCAGAAAGTCGCTAATGCTGAACATCTGTATACGCTACTGAAGGACTATAAGGTGCATATTTTGTCTGGACATACCCATTTACATGACCATTTACAGGCTACACCTCATGTTTGGGAACACAATCAAGCATCGATTTCGGGCATCTTTTGGCAAGAGAAAAATTCTTGTGCCGATGGAACACCGGTTGGTTATTCAGTTTATGTGGCCAAAGGTGACACCATCACTTGGAAATATAAACCTCTTGGTCTATCAGACAACATCCAATGCAGGGCATACGGCATAGGGGAAAATACAGAACGGCCAGATGAGCTCACTGTATTGGTATGGAACTATGATGATGCCTGGCGAGTCTCCTGGTATGAGGACGGTGTTTACGCCGGAGAAATGCAGCAGTTCACTGGGCATGATCCGCAGACTAGAAAGAATATCGTCAAGAACAAAGATAAATACGCTTACGATTGGATCTGGACGACAGCAACGGATCACCTGTTTGCAGCAAAACCACGGAATCCAGATGCAGAAATGATGATTTTGGTAGAGGATAGATTTGGAATTAAATACAAAACATATGTGCAACAGAAATAAGATCAATAGATTGTTCGGTCTCGCTTTTTTGATCATGTTATGGACCATATCCGGATCAATTCTGCTGGCCCAGACACCGTTGATCACGCTTAGCAATTATGTAATCCCACTTAACAGCAAAGGAGCTTACATAGCATCCATTTGTAGCCACTTAAAGGCGGACCAACCTGTGAAGATCGTCGCTGATACGGCAAAGCTTTTCGCGCTGGACAAAAACGGAAAAATTTATCTTCGGAAGTCGAAGCTAGTGCGTGCAAATGATGGGATCCGTGCGTATGGCATAACCTTGGAGCTGGCCAGGAAGCGGTACGAAGTAGAGCTGGTGAAGGATGAATTCCTACGGAATAAAGTAATCGCACATCGTGGAGCATGGCGTGCACAAAGGGTTATGCAGAACTCCATTCGCTCTTTTCAGCGAGCAGTCGCCCTCGGTTGTGCGTGTTCGGAGTTTGACGTTTGGTTGTCGGAGGACCGCCAGGTTGTGCTGTCTCATGATGCACATATCGGCGGTCTTTCTGTAGAGCAATCTACGGCAGAAGAACTTTATAACGCCACATTGAAAGGAGGTGATCCAGTACCCACCTTGATCGACTTTATTAAGCTTGCAAAACAGCAGAATCAAACGAAAATGATCTTGGAGATAAAGTCCTCACCGATGGGTAGAACTCTGGAGCTTGCTGATTCAGTTTTAGCCATCGTGCACCGCCTTAAGGCACAGGGCTACATCGAATATATCAGCTTTGATTACGCCGTCCTCTGCCATATCGTTGCACGTGATCCGAGCGCTCGTGCGGCCTATCTGTACGGAAACAAGACTGTCGATGAACTTAAAACAGATGGCCTCACCGGACTCGACTATGACTTCTACCATTATAGGAACGATCCTACATTGATAAAGCGGGCGAAGGCAGCAGGTCTATGGACCAATGTATGGACGGTCAATACGGTGGAGGAGCTAAATAAGTATCTCGATAGCGAAGTAGACTGGATCACCACTGACGAACCCGAACACCTATTAAAATTGATCAATGAACAAAAAAATAAAAATTTAGACGATGAATAATCTAAGAAAACTTTTGCTGTCATGGATGCTAATCCTTGTCATTGCTCCTTTTATTGCGACTGCACAGGAAGGTATATCCCTTACATTAATTCCGCCGACCACAATTACCAATCAGGTTGATCTCGATATCCGTGCTGGTTTAAGGAATGAGGAAGCAAAGGCTAAAATCGTGGAACTTTCTGTTTACTTGGGGGAGGAACGGCCTGAAAACCTGTTGCATTATTCAAAGAAGGAAGTAAAGTCGCAAGCAGCATACGAGATCAAGCATATCCTCTCGACAAAAAATTTGTTGGGAAATCAAAAGATTACCCTAGTGGTCAAGGATGGTAAGAAAAAATACCGAAAAGTACGGGATATAGAAGTTATCTCTTCCCAACAGCGTTCCACTGGGCTTATTGACGGCGCATGGGCGGGTATCTATCATTGGAGTGAAACGGAGGGTAAGCACTGGAATAAAGATATCAAGCAAATGACCGATGAACAGTGGCGTGAAATGGTGCGCGCAATGCATAAATTAAAAATGGATATTGTTGTTATTCAGGAAGTCTTTCGAAACGAAGAATATGTAGGTAAGCATGAGACGACGGTGGATTCCTACAAAGGCAAGGCATTTTATCCGTCCGTACTTTATTCGGAACGGGTTCCGATCGCTGCAAAAGATCCTGTTGAAGCCATATTGGATGAGGCCGATAAGCAAGGCATGCATGTTTTTGTGGGTGTGGGGATGTTTGCTTGGTTCGATTTTACGAAAGAGTCCCTGCTTTGGCATAAGAAAATAGCTAAAGAGCTCTGGGAAAAATATGGACATCATGAATCGTTCTATGGTTTCTATGTTTCGGAAGAAAGTGGTGGCAACTTGGATAATTGGGAACAGAGCGAAGTGAAACGTATACAGCGTAAAAAAGAGATTGTCGATTTCTTTCGTGAATTCAAAGCCTACTGCAACCAAATAGCGCCTGCTAAACCGGTAATGCTCGCTACCAATAGTATGCAAGTACCTGTGGGACTCGATGCTTATCCAGCACTGCTGCAAAATCTAGATATTCTGTGTCCCTTTGGATTCGCGCGAATGCCCGAAGGCGACCTAACCGGTAAAGAAGCGGCCGATCTATTACAGTCGCTATGCAACCAAACAGGAGCCCATCTTTGGTTTGATTTGGAAACCTTTTTGTTTAATGAGGATCAATCACTTTACCCGCGGCCCGTAGAAGAGATTGTTCGAGACCTTAATCTCTTCCAAAACTTCGAGAAAATACTTTGTTATCAATTTCCTGGTGTATTTAACGATCCTAAAATGTCGATTCTAATCGGTGAAAAGCGCACAGTAGATCTCTTTAAAGCATACCAGCACTATCTGGAAAAAACAATGAAAGAGCGACTGGCAAAGAAGAAACAAACCCTTTAAAAGATCGGCGCAGCAGCGTTGTTAATTTCCAGTAAACTTTTTTAAGGAATCTATTTCGTGTGTTTTATATTTTAAAATATTTTAATATTGTATCGTTTTATAAAAATATTTATTAAAAATAACATCTACAACAGTTAACCAAAAACTTTTATGAAGCCATTTAAACAAAAGCAATCAAGCAGAAAGGAGCAACGGCCTCACCGTACGTTCTCTGGTTCCGTGCTTGCCCTGTGCCTCGTTTCTTGTGTCATTACAAGATCCTATGCGCAACAGTCACGACTCGATGGTGTCGTTCGCAATGCCAAAAATAGGCAGCCCTTAGAAGCGGTGAGCATACGTGAAAAAGCATCGAAGCTCAATGCATCGACAGATGTATCAGGACGCTTCTCTTTACCTGTTGAGGGAAATAGGGTACATCTTTCACTTACAGCGATAGGATACGTCTCCAAGGATACCGTAGTAACGGTAGGCAGTGGACCCATCGAATTCCTGCTTAAAGCAGATAATACCCAATTGGACGAGGTGGTGGTGGTGGGATACGGGCAAATGAAGAAAACAAGTGTTACGGGAGCGATAGCACAGATTAGCGGTGATGAATTGAAAACGGCGCCGACTGCCAATCTTTCCTCGATGCTGCAAGGGCGTTTACCTGGATTGGTGACCCGTCAAAACAGTGGCCAACCGGGATCTGATGGCGCTTCACTCATGGTGCGTGGCTATAATACACTGGGAAACAACTCACCACTGATTATCGTTGATGGTATAGAACGCGAATTTCCGCAGATCAACCCTGATGAAGTGGAAACGATCTCGGTTTTAAAGGATGCATCTGCGGCCATATACGGTGTTCGCGGTGCTAACGGTGTGATCTTGGTCACGACAAAAAAAGGGAAACAACAGAAGCCTACACTCAATTACAAAGGATCGTATGCCATGAGCACAAACACAGCCTTCCCAGAATTTCTAAATGCCGCCGATTACGCCAAATATTACAATAAGGCGCAGGAACTAGACGGTGTGGCCGAGGCTTCACGTCGCTTCAGTGCCGATGAGATTGACCGCATCACCAATGGCGATCCGAAAGGAGTATTTGGCAATACAGATTGGTTCGGCATGCTTTTTAAAAGCAGCGCCCCGACCGTGAGTAATAACCTGACGCTCAATGGCGGTTCTGACCGTTACCGTTATTTTGTATCTGTTGGAGCTTATAACCAAGATGGTATCATCGATCGTACATCCTACGACCGATATAATGGGCGCATAAACTTCGATGCAGATATCCTTGATATTCTCAAACTTTCATTAAACGTTGCTTATCGGGATGACATGCGCAAAGAGCCTGGACTATCTGCAGGCTTGGGCAACAGTTATGCTTCGGTGTTTGCGCAGGCAATGATGTCCTATCCGTTTTTACCCGCTTACAATGCTGCAGGTATTCCTGTCGGCAGCTTGAATCCCGGAAACGGTAACCAGAATCCATTGGCTGCGCGGGATCTATCCGGCGAAAACTCATCTCGGTCGAACCTCTTCCAAAGCAATCTTTCTCTAGAGTATGAGGTGCCTGGGCTGTCTGGTCTTAGGATAAAGGTTAATGGCGCCTTTGATAAAGGCTATACAATGCGTAAAGCTTATCTTTTGCCTTATCAATTGGATGTATATAATAATTCTACCCGGCAGTATGCTTTAGCTTTTGCTCGGCATGCAAATAGCGGCGTAGCAAGCTTAAACCAATGGTTTACCGACTCATGGCAAAAGACGATCCAACCATCGATCAGTTATACCAATAAGTTTGGCGCGCATTCAGTCAACGCGTTGTTTCTCTACGAATTTATGCGCACAGATAACAGCTCGTTATCTGGCGGCCGACGCGGCTATCCGATCACAGACATCATGGACCTGAACTTCGGTGAGGAGGTCATTGATAATCTGATCAAGGGAGGCCATGGGATGTTTCGTAGAGCTGGATATTCATTCCGACTCAACTACGATTACGCCGATAAATACCTATTGGAAGTGTTGGGACGTTATGATGGTTCACCAATGCTACCCGCCCATACACGCTGGGATATCTTTCCGGCCGTATCTGCAGGTTGGAGAATTTCCAAAGAACCTTTTTTCCGGGAAGCGCTTGATGTCGTTGACGATTTAAAAATCCGTGGTTCGATCGGTAAACTCGGAAACGATAGGATCGGAGACTATCGGTTCTTACGGACCATGAGCCTGGGTGCCAATCCTGTGGTCCTGTTTGGCAATACCGAAGGGAAGCCTCTCAATATTACCACGGTTCCAAATTTCGATATAAAGTGGGAAACAACCATGACCTATAATGCTGGTCTGGAAGCTACATTATGGAAAGGACTTCTTGGTGTGGAAGCCGATGTGTTTTACAGGGTCACCAAAGATATCTTGCAAGGACAATCTAATCTAAATCCACCGTCATTTGGCGGATATTTTCCTGAATTTGTCAACTTTGGAACAGTAGATAGCCGGGGTTTTGAACTTATTTTATCGCATCGGAACAATATCGGCAATTTTAATTACAACGTACGTGGAAATGTCAGTTTTGCGCGTAGCAAGGTCGTCGAGACAACCGAAAATGCGAATGTCCCCGATTACCTCCGTCGTACCGGAAGACCTATCGGTCTGAAATATGGTTTTGTAGCAGATGGATTTTTTCAAAGCGAAGAGGAGATTGAGAAAAGTGCACTTTTTGGCCCTACCCGTGTTGGGGAGATTAAGCTGAAAGATCTTAACGGCGACGGTCGTATCACTTTTGATCAGGATTGGACGGATATCGGTAAAAATGATTTGCCAGAAATGATGTTTGGCCTCAATTTGGGCGGATCTTACAAAGGGATTGATTTCAGCGCCTTCTTTCAGGGTGCGGCGCGCTCTGACGTAGCATTGTCCGGCCTTTATAGCAGTTCCGGTATCTACGACAACACCTTTTATACAATGCCTTTTTATCAGGATGGAAATTCGCCAAAATATTTAGTGGAGAATGCCTGGACACCGGAAAACACAAATGCGACATACCCTCGGTTGAGTACGCAGTCGACACAGAGCGGCGGCAAATTCTCGTCTTTCTGGATAAAAGATGGGGCTTATCTACGTCTGAAAACCGCACAGATAGGTTATTCATTGCCCGCATCTTGGTTAGCCAAAGCAAATATTCAGCGCGTGCGCTGCTTTGTTTCGGGCAGTAACCTCATCACCTGGAGCAACTTGCAATACCTGGATCCTGAAATGCCAAGTGTGAACCAAGGTTATTATCCGCAGCAACGCATTTATGAATTTGGCTTATCCCTTACCTTTTAATTAGTATAACGATGAAATTGATATATAAATATAGCATATTAGCCTTAACGGCCATGCTAAGCTTTCAAAGCTGCTCGATCGAACCGGAACTTACCGATGTATATGGTGAGCAGGTGGCCTGGAGCGGTGAAGCCAATGTGGAGCTTTCTTTAAACAAGTTCTATCCATTGGTAGGTCAATCCTATTACTCTTCGCATATCAATCAGGATGCCTACGCCGATCTGTTAAAGAAGAACACACCAAATGATGAGGTAAATCTTTTGATCTTAGGGTCTACCACGATCACGCCGGGCGCCAATCCGCTCGACAACTGGGCCTGGGGATACACCTGGATCCGGCACTGTAATGAATTCTTAGACGGATTGAAATCAGAAGGAACTGATCTGCCCGTAGATTTTTATAAACGTGCCGAGGGCGAAGTATTGTTCTTCAGGGCCTACGTCTATTTTGAGTTGGCGAAGCGATATGGTGCGAGCGTTATCCTCTACGACGGCTTGAACGATGGGGTGGGGCGGTCGCTCAGCACGCCAGATGAAGTATGGAATTTTATTGCTGCCGATCTGGACAAAGCTACAGCTCAATTGCCCGCGACCGTGGCGGCAGGGAAAAGGGGAAAGCTTACCAAGGGGGCAGCGTTGGGTCTTAAAGCCCGCGCGATGCTCTATGCAAAACGCTGGAAAGCCAGTTCTGATGCTGTAGAGGCTTTGCAGACGCTGAACATGTATGAGCTTCATACCGATTACAAAGCACTTTTTAACCAACGTCGTAGTGAAGCAGCGGAAAATAAAGAAAGCATTTTGGAGTTCGGTTTCTTGGCGCCTAATTTTACGTACTCTTTTGACTACTTCTTTGCTCCACCATTGGATGGGGGATATGCCCAGATTAGTCCCACAGAAAATTTGGTTAAGGAATATCAGATGGCGGACGGAACGGACTTCAATTGGAACAATCCCTCACATGCAGCCAATCCGTATCAAGGGAGAGAACCTCGTTTCTATGCATCAATACTCTTCAATGGTGCTTCTTGGAAAGGACGTACGTTGGAGACCGTGGTAGGATCAAAAGAAGGATATGCCGTGGGTGGGGGAACGACCTCAACCGGGTACTACATGCGCAAATTCTTCGATGAGAAACTGACGGATCTCGGAAGAGGAGAATTGACTTTCTATTTCATGCGGTATGCCGAAGTGCTGCTGATTCAAGCCGAGGCCATGGCCGAACAGGGGCAATTGTCGGCGGGGCTAGAAGCGTTGAACAAAGTCCGCCGTCGCGCTGGTTTTACAAGGGATCTCACGGCTACAAATAAGGGGCAGTTGTTGAGCCTGATTCGCCGCGAGCGGATGGTGGAACTAGCGTTTGAAGGACACCGTTTTTGGGACCTTCGCCGATGGGGGCTAGCAACGAGCGTATTGAACGGTACACATGCTACAGGTGTTAAAATCATCAAGGCAGCCAATGGAAACTTGACGTATGAATTGGTGAATGCCGATAATGGACGCAGCCGTGTTTATCCGGAAAAATACAATCGCTTCCCCATTCCAATAGCAGAACTTCAACGGAATCCTAATATAGCGCAATTTAATGAATGGAAATAAACCAAAATACGGACCAATGAAAAATTATCTAAAATATACATTGCTGGTGCTGTCCACCTTCAGCTTGCTATCCTGTCAAAAAGTGGAATTGCATAAAGATGCGGAATTTAATCGTGGATTATTGAATTTTATGTTGGCTATCCCCGGACAGACTACTGAGTACATGGCCAAAACTACCGGACCTTATGCTGATGGAGATACCATCTATGTCGAAGTTCCGACAACGGAGGAAGAGCCGATCGATATCTCAAAGTTAAAAGCTACAGCTAGCTTGGAAAATAACGCGCGTATGGAACCTGCGCTAACGGGAGTAACGGACTTTACCAATCCTCTGGAGGTGCGAGTAGTCGATGGTGATGGAAATAGCAAGCGCCATATCATCAAGGCCGTGCCGACCCTTCCACGCACAACGTTCAAGAAACGCTGGTTTTACGCCGCTGAAAAAATGGGTATACTTCGCACCAATATTTCGGGACTGGCCGTCGTAAAAGATCAAATATTAGTTGCCGATTTTTCGGGAGGCAATGTGGGGGAGACGGTAGGTGTGCGTGTTTACAATGCCAACAGCGGCACCTACATGAAGACTATCCCAGCTCCAACATCATTCTGTATGCAGGTAGTAGCTGATGACGCAGACCACTTCGTGGTAAACCGCTACAATATCTATTCTGCAGGTCTGATGCTGTACTACTACGAAGATGTTGATAGCGCTCCTAAGCTTATCTTGAACTATACTGCAGCGGATGGGGCTCCTGCTGAACTGGGACGGAAAATTTCCGTTATTGGTAACTTGAAACAGGGTAAAGCCTATATTTACGCTACCGCGCCGGTGGTCAGTAATCAAATTTATTATTGGGAGTTTAACGATGGCGTCGTCGTTGATTCAAGCCCGACGATAATTCGCTATGCGGCGGCAGAACCCTGGACCTTTGCTACAGTACAGCGTAAATCGTTGGATGCCAATTCAGATCACTACCTCACGTACTGTAACTACGTGGCTTCAGATGCCGATCGGCAGAAAGGCAGCCGCTTTGTACAATTTACACCTACTATGGACGTCGTGCAGATGGCTCCGTCTAACCACTATTACAAGATTTTCGATTTTGAAGTTTTCAATGTGGATGGAAACCAGTTTATGGCCGTACTTACGCAAGGCTTTTTCGCTTGGGATGCAACACATGTCAAGGTCTACGATATCACAGATCCGAATAAAATGACGCTTGTGGCAGATTCGCCTGCATACCGCGATTTGATGCTGTTCGAATCGGAAGTATATGGTGGCACAAACTACAACCGATACGGCGATATTGATGTCCGCGTGGTGGGCAAAAAGATTTCGATCTTCGCTACCATGGCAACAAATGATAAGACGTATGCCGGTGTGATGGCCTACGACATGAGTTATAACAGGTAAATTATCTAAAGTAACAAAGCTCGACACGTTATCTTTAGGGATAACGTGTTGCATCTTTTTTTATACGATGGGAAAAATAACAACGATTTTATTCTTTTTTTTGGGATGCGTTTACCATAGCTTTTCACAGGGCAGGGCAGACCGACAGCTCCCCGCAAATGTGTCAAACGTCTCCTATGTCGGACGGACGGTTACCAATGCAGCTGGCGAAGTGACTTTTGATTGGGTTGGAACTTATTTTGAGTTTGTGTTAGCTGGACAATCTGTGGCTATGCGCGCTTCGGATACAGGGGAAAGTTATTACAATGTTTTCGTTGATGGTAGTCTTGAGAAGACTTTTGTGATAGATAGCAAAGATACTGTGATTACGATCGTTTCAAACCTGAAAGGGAATAGGCCACATCAGGTGCGTGTACAAAAACGCTCGGAAGGTGAATTTGGCTGCACGACAATAAAGGGTTTTGTGCTTGGCAATAAGTCTTCACTGGAGGTTGCGCCACCTCGACCAAGCCGATTTATTGAATTCATTGGCGACTCTTTTACGGTAGGATATGGTGCGGATGGAACGAGCCGAGATCAGGATTTTAGCGTTGCAACTGAAAATGCCGACAAGACCTACGCTTGCATATTAGCGCGATACTTCCAAACAGACTATGCCCTGATTGCACATTCGGGACGTGGCGCAGCTAGAAACTATGGTGATTCGTTGACCTGTTCTCGATACACCATGAAGGATGCTATGTTGAATAGCTTGAATAGCGATTCATCTACACGCTATAAATTTGATAAGTACAAACCTGATTTGGTCATTATCAATCTGGGATCAAACGACTTTTCCACGAAACCAACTCCTTCGCAAACTGAATTCGAAACAGCCTATCGCCGTATTGTTCGGCAGTTGCGGAAAGCATATGGCCCCGAGGTGAAGATTTTATGTGTCGTATCTCGGTTAGCAGATCCAGTTGAACGCTACATTGTCGAATTCGTAGAACGCTCGGGAGACATCAACCTGCATTATACAGCCTCTTTAAAAGGCGTTATGAACGATGATTCGGATATGGGAGCTGCCTGGCACCCTGGTGTGCATGGTCAGCAGAAGATGGCTGCTTTTCTCGTACCCTATGTCGCCACAGTAATGGATTGGTCGCTGGAAGACCGCGTTATAAAATAAAGTTATTATGAAAAAGAACAAACTTGTATCCTATTGGCATGCATTATTATATGTAGGGCTGATGGCTGGCTTCATCTCCAGTTGCGGCACAACTGCGCCAGACCCACAGGTAATTTCTACACCTGAATTACCGAATGAGCCTGGAAAGGAGTTATTCATCGAAACGCCTGCACTAAAAAAAATAAAAGGCAATTCCATACAGATTGATCCGGAGATGCTTTATCAACAGCAGATCTCCCCAGAGATGCTGATTACAGATCTTCGTATGGCCAATGTGCGGTCGGTACATTTTTTTATTGTTGGCAACTGGGATGGCAGCAGGAATGATCAATTATTAAAGCCCGCTTATTTGCAGGCACTCAAAGCGGAAAAAATCGCTATTTGGATTATGCTGCTGGGGAATTGCATCTATGGCAATTCTAACCTGCCCAGGGACTGGCAGATGGAGTTCCTTAAACCTTATCCAAATCCCGGTATCAGGTTTTATTCTTTCCACAGACCTGAGTTTGTCGAATGGCAAATAAATCGCGTGAAGCGTATCTTACAAAACTATGAGGTGGACGGTATCGAATTTGCAGAAAGCTACTTTCCGGAATGGAAAACGTTGAACGGAAATGGCTTTTATGGCGATGTGAGCGTGTTTGCACGAAAGATGTTTACGGAAAAATACATAGGATCTGGATCAGTAACAGTTTCATTTGATTATATCGTAAAGAATCCGGCCATCTACAGCAAGTGGATGGATTTTAGAGCGGAGGCAATACTGTCCTTTAATAAACGGATAAAGACGGCCATCAAAGAGCGTAAAGCCGATGTGCTCTACGCGATATGGGGTATGGGGATCAGGCGAGGTAGCGTTGCCGAAATTCGGGAACACTTTGGGTTAGATATGCCCGCACTTGCCAAAGAAGTACAGCCGGATGTAATGGTATTGCAAACTGCAGCGCAAGATTGGCTAGACCCTAAACTTCCTTCCAACTATCTACTAGATTATGCTTCTTTAGCCAAAACGTTACAGGTTGCCAACCCGAAGGTAGCATTGAGTATCCAGGCAGATATTGTCTCGTTGGGCTACAGCAATCCTTCTGTAGAAAAGCGATATCCAACGTGGTGGTTGCCATTCTTTGACCTAGCCCTAAAATCTGGTTACTACAGCAACGTGGCTTATGAATACGCCTTTGCAAAAAAAGAAGGTATCTGGCCAAAAAACAATATCGCCGATCCGATATCCAGAAAACTTTACAGGGAGCCTTCACTGCAGTCAACTGTTATTGCTGATGCCATCGCTCCATTAGCACTAATAAAGGAGCAGGATGTGCATTGGAAAATGGTGTATACGGAGAAAGGACTAGGCTGGTGCTATATCAATTAATTATATTAAATATTACCTAAATCCCATGAAAAGATTATCCGTTAAAATAGCGCGTTTTTTGCTTGCCGTTAGCTTATTGACCACGACGGTTGCCGTAAAGCTGCACGCGCAGGACCTGAAGCCCTTGAAAGGTACTTGGCTCAATTTGCCTTATCAGGACGTTCGTAACAAATACATGAATCCGGCGCATATCAATTGCCTCGCACCAGCTTTCTGGAAAACAAAGATCAAAGAATATGCACAGATGGGCCTCTCACACCTCGTCCTCATGGCCGTGGCCAATGACGGTAAGGCATTTTATCCTTCCACTTTTATGTCGGCAGCTTATCCAACAGGGCAACAAAGTCCTGTGGAGGCCATCATGGAGGCCGCAGATCAATATGGTATGCATGTATTTATGAGCTGCGGTTGGGCTAAAAATCAGGATGACAATATCCGCGATCCGGCGATTAAAGCGCTACAACAACGTATCATGGAAGAGACAGCTTCTTTATTCGCAACCAAAAAGTCATTCTACGGTTGGTATCTCCCTGTGGAGGACAGCATGGAGCCAATTCTTTCTGATGAAGCGGTTCATGCAGCAAACACACTCTCAGCGGTAGCAAAAAAGTTAACCCCGAACAAGAAAGTGATGATATCCCCTTACGGCATTTGTCATGCCGCGTTGGACGATCCGAAGTTTGCCCAACAGATCAAGAAGCTAAACGTAGATATCATTGCTTATCAGGATGAAGTTGGCTGCGTACGCGAACCGATGCCTTTGCCGCGCGTTCGGGAAAACTTTAAAAAACTGGGCAAGATACATGAAGGTACAGGGATAGAATTTTGGTCAAATATTGAATCGTTCACCTGGGAGAAGGAGGACAACTCTCGCGAATCTGCGTTGATTCCTGCCGCCTTTCCACGCTACCTATCGCAGCTTGTAGCCGCTTCGCTGGCGGGAACAAAAGAAATAATCAGTTTTTCAGTTTATGGTATTATCGACGATGTAAACTCGACTATGCCAATCGGCCAGCCCACCGCATCGGCTCAGGCATTTGTGGATTTTATGGATTGGAAAGCACGTAAAGGACGTTGGCCTTTGCTCGAAGCAACATTTAAAAGTCATGTGCTCCACGACGCGATTGGCTCCTCCGTAAAAATCGAAGGTAACAATTCAATAGGTGCTGTACAGAGAAAATTAACGGATGGAAAGTTCGGAAAGGAGCACAGCAATGATTTGAACTGGCTGGACTTTGGAAATGAAAAAATGAGTGTCGTTCTGGATCTGAAGAAGCAGTTGCCCATTACCTCGTTAGCAGCCCGGTTTCTGCACTACCGTCCTGCGGGAGTTTCATTACCTCCTACTGTACATTTTTACGTTTCTGCGGATGGAAAGCATTTTGATCGAATGCATACAGTGACCATACCAGCCTCGAAGAATGATCAACACGATTGCTGGATCGACATCGCCTGGACTGGAGAGATGAAAGCAAAAGGAAGATATGTGAAAGTGGTCGCCGATCAAAATTCTACATTTCGGATATTTTGTGATGAAATACTGATTAATTCTAATTTTTAGCTTTTTCCTACATATGGTTCTATAAAAGGTATCATGTTAATGACCCTTGGAAAAAGTTATTTTTGAATAAGTGCGTCGAAGGTAATACTTTTTATGAAGGGGGGATTATGCAAAAAGGGGCATTTCTTACGAAAGGCCCCTTCTTTTTTCAGTGACTGAAATCTATCACACTTTGATTTCTACTTCAACACCTGAAGGCAATTCAAGTTTCATCAATGCGTCAACAGTTTTAGCGTTTGATGAATAGATATCCAACAATCTTTTGTAAGCACACAATTGGAATTGCTCACGTGCTTTT
>JAQZAZ010000054.1 GCA_029239355.1 Sphingobacterium sp. | reverse complement strand
GTCCAACGCTGGTGACTTACTCTTATCAACCAGAGCTACTCTACCTTTTCTAACTAATTGTTGAATAGTAGGCATTTACCTGTTTTTGTTTATAAATTTGATACCTAAATTATTTTAAGTTCGCAAAGATACTGATTTCGTTTTGAATATTAAATAGTTAGTGTATAAAATTTAGATTATTTTTTGGCGCTGACAAATCTCATTTCCCTGAGACGGAACCATTTCCCCTCGTGGATTTACAAGTTCACGCTCCTTCTCGTGCATGCTGTCCTTGGTCAAAATGATTTCGCCGGGGGGAAGTTTCATTTCCCCATCTGTCGGAATTGGTTCGACGCCCGTCTGTATCATTCTCCGAAGTAACGAAATGATCCAGTTCACTGTCGAAATGATTCCGCTACCTGTCTGGTCCGTTTTGTCAATAGTTTAGATGATTTCGCCGAGTGGAATTTTCATTTCCCCACATGGAAAAATGACTCCGATACTGGTTTGACTGAATCCGACATAGCGCAGAAACGATATTTTACTTGGTGAAATGGAGTAAACACAGTGCGGAATATTTCTCTTTCTGAGATAGCGTAATAATATGTAAAATTTGCTGTGATAATAATGGTGCCCCTCGTTTAGTGCTTGTACAATGCGACATCGCGCTTGGAAGTTTAGCAGTTGCTACTGGTTAATATTATGTTGTTAAATAAGGACAATAATAGTGAAGTTGTTTAGCCTTGGAGCGAAAAAAAATGAGATTTTATGTTTGACTCGTAAAAATCTTTATTGTCTTGAATACTAGTTGCTCTGTGTTTTTTCGTAAAAATATTCTTCTACTGGTTTCTGAGTATATTTATCTTTTTGCGTGTTTATGCATCTTTTTGGCAGGACGTTTGTCAAACACGGGCAGATAATTAACAGTAAAAACAAATTAAAGTATGCAAATTATGAAAATCAAATCGATGTATTTAATGGTGTTAACGCTTGTGACTCTTGCGTTTGTGGGATGTTCTAAGGATGAAGATGAACCTATTCAAACAGGTGGAAGCATTGATGCGGCAGTGGGAAACTATAAAGGAACAATTAAGATTATAGGTGGTAAGGAAGTCTTTAATCAAATATTGGTAGTTACCAAAGTTAGCGATAATAAGGTTAAAGTTAGTGCTCAAAATGCCGATCTAAAACTCCCTGTTAGAGAGATTCAGGTATCGAATAACTATAATATTTCTATCCAAGCCCTGCCAAACGAACCTCAAGGTCATTTTATATTCACTTTTGAAAATAAAGGCTTATCGTTTTTATCGGAACGGACAGAAGAAGGACAGTTGGAATATTCTTTTGATGGAACAAAGCAATAGGTATTATCCCTATAATAAATAAAAACCCTATATCAGTATTACTGATACAGGGTTTTCTTATCTAACGAGATTGTACTACGACAATAACGTAAAATCAATCTGCCGTTTATCCAGATCAACTTTTTTCACGCGTATCTGAACCTCATCACCCAGCTGGAATTTCTTTTTCTTCCGCTGGCCAATAATCGCATAGTTCTTCTCATCGAGTACATAGAAATCATCCGTGATATCACGTAAGCGTACCATACCCTCACACTTGTTCTCCTGAATCTCCACATACATACCCCATTCGGTCACACCCGATACAATACCGGTATATTCTGTACCGATCTGATCTTGCAGGTATTCAGCCTGTTTGTATTTGATGGATGCGCGTTCCGCTTCAGCTGCCTTTTTCTCCATTTGTGAAGAGTGCTCCGACATTTTCTCGTAGTGCTCGGCATTGACCTTTGTACCACCATCCAAGTAGAATTGCAGAAGACGGTGTACCATCACATCCGGATATCGACGGATAGGGGAGGTGAAATGGGTATAATAATCAAATGCCAATCCATAATGGCTGGTTTTCTTCGTCGTATAGATTGCCTTGGCCATTGAACGTACCGCCAGGGAGGTTAGCATATTCTGTTCTTTGCTGCCTTCGATCTTGGTCATGATAGCATTGAGGGACTTCGCTGTTTCCTTGTCTGTTTTAATGGTCAACTTGTGACCAAAACGTGCCGCAAATTGCGAAAATGTAGTCAAAGTCTCCGGGTTCGGAACATCGTGGTAACGGTATACAAATGTTAATTTGTTTTTACCACGGCCTTGCTTACCGATATACTCAGCCACTTTACGGTTGGCCAACAACATAAAATCTTCGATCAACTTGTGGGCATCTTTACGTACTTTGGTATATACGCCTGTAGGTTTGCCATTCTCATCCAAGGTGAATTTAACCTCCTCACTTTCAAAAGCAATTGCACCATTCTTAAACTTACGTTCACGAAGGATATATGCCAGTTCATTCAATTTTAATAGCTCATGGCTGAAATCACCAGATTTCGTCTCAATAACTTCCTGTGCCTCCTCATAACTAAACCGCCTGTCCGAATGGATAATTGTACGGCCAAACCATTGCTCATGAATAGTAGCTTTCTCGTCCATTTCGAATACTGCCGAAAAACAAAGTTTGTCTTCATGTGGGCGTAATGAACAGACGCCATTGGACAAACGTTCCGGAAGCATCGGAATAACACGGTCAACCAAGTAGACCGACGTCGCACGGTTAAACGCTTCTTTATCCAACTCGGTATCTGGAATCACAAAATGCGATACGTCGGCAATATGCACGCCGATCTCATAATTGCCATTCTCCAGCTTTTGGAAAGATATAGCATCGTCAAAGTCTTTGGCATCTGCAGGGTCAATCGTAAATGTGGTAACACCTCTGAAATCACGTCTTTTGGCAATCTCTTCCTTGCTGATTTTCTCCGTGATCTTATTAGCTTCTTCTTCTACCTTTTTCGGGAATTCTAATGGGAAACCGTAGTCTGCAAGGATCGCATTCATCTCGGTGTTGTTTTCGCCCTTCACACCCAGAACATGTTTGACGGTACCTACAGGGTTCTTGCTGCCACTTGGCCAGTCAATGATCGAAACCACGACTTTCTCCTTATCCTTGGCACCATTGAGGTTGTCCAAGGGGATAAAGATGTCGTGTAGCATCTTGCGATCATCCGCGATAAAAAATGCGAAATTATTTGAAATGCTGATCGTCCCGGTAAAGTCTGTTTTGGCACGTTGTAAAATTTCGACAACTTCGCCTTCTTTTTTACGACCACCTTTTCTTTTCTCAAAGGTATGTACCTTAACAATATCCCCATGTAGGGCTTGCCTCAATTTACGTGGCGCAATATAGATATCATTCTCAAGCTCATCCTCTGGAATAACATAGGCAGAACCATCAGCGGTCATATCCACTTTTCCGGTAACATATACCTTAAGCTGCTTTAGGTTGAATTTCCCGCGTTCTGTTTCCTCAAAAAGTCCGCTCCGTACATTGTCCTGTAAAATATCGGCAATGGCAATTTTGGAATCGTTGTCCGTCAAATTCAATTTAGAAGAAACTTGTTTATAGTTGAGTGGTTTGTTTCCTGATTTTTCGAAAATATCGATGATCAGTTGTGTTAGAACCTCTTTATAGGGATTTTCTTTTCTTGTCTTCATTTGTGTTATTATTTACTCATTTGTGTTGGCCTCCAGAGGCATTTTGCATGGCTGCTAGTGGTTTGGCCTATACCCCGAATCCAAACATCAATACTGCTACAGGGGGTGTTGGCCATCTGTGTCTACGAGCCCCCCATAAGAATACAAGGTACAAAAAAAATAGCATTCACCCGTAAAATAGCCAAGCTAATCGGCGTAAATCCGATTTCTAAACTATAGACAGATCAAGGGGAAAATTGTTTTAGCGTTTGGCAGTGTGATTTATTTTTTACAATGATTACATACACCGAGTGCATTTACAGCAATCGCTTCTAGGTTAAACCCATCGGGGATAGCTATTTTAGGCAATGTAATTTCATCCAGACAATAGACCGAGTTGCATATCCGGCAGATAAAATGTACGTGTTGGTCATGGTGGTCATGTTCGGAACAGTTGGTGGAACACATGGCATAGGTCGCGGTGCCGTGTAGATCAAAGATTTTATGGATAATGCCTTTTTCCTCAAAACTGGCCAGTACACGATACAATGTCACACGGTCGATATCCTTGCCCAATAATTTCTCCAATTCAGGCTGGGAAATGGCGGAATCTTTCGTTGAAATAATTTCAAGTACCTTTAACCGGGGTTGGGTAACTTTTAAGCTATTCCGTTTCAGGATTTCTGGATATACTGTATTGGATTGTTCCATGGACTTCTTCGTTAAACCTTAGATCAACTACAAAAATAAGGAATTTATCCACATAAGAAAACCGATAAGGTTAAGATTATTGTCATCTTCTCCTTATCGGTTTAAAACCTATACCGAAATATAGTCTATTTTATTTACCTGCAGCTTTTGCGTGGTCAGCCAAGAATGTAGCTAAACCGCTGTCTGTCAGTGGGTGTTTTAATAAAGATAAAATTGCCGATAATGGGCCTGTCATCACATCTGCTCCGATTTTAGCACAGCCTAAGATGTGCGCGCTGTGGCGCACAGAAGCGGCCAAGATCTGTGTTGGATATTGGTAGTTATCATAGATCAAACGGATATCTTCGATCAATGCCAATCCGTCCGTAGAGATATCATCCAAACGGCCAATAAAAGGAGATACATAAGTAGCACCTGCTTTTGCCGCCAATAGCGCTTGACCAGCGGTGAATACCAATGTACAGTTTGTTTTAATCCCTTTTTTGCTGAAATATTTAATTGCTTTCACACCATCTTTGATCATAGGAACTTTGACCACGATCTTGCTGTCTAGAGCTGCCAATGCTTCTCCTTCTTTGATCATTTCTTCGTAAGTTGTGGAAATAACTTCAGCACTCACGTCGCCGTCAACAATAGCACAGATTGCTTTGTAGTGGTTGATTACGTTCTCATCACCGCTGATACCTTCTTTAGCCATTAAACTTGGATTGGTCGTTACACCATCTAATACGCCTAAGTCTTGGGCTTCCTTGATTTGCTCTAGGTTCGCTGTGTCAATAAAAAATTTCATTGTATATGTTATTGAATGATAATTATTTGATTATTTTAACGTTCGAAATAATAGGTGCAAAGTTATTGATTATATTCCAGTATTACACATTGATTTCAATGAATTGCATCATTATTTTTGCTAATAAGAATCTCTTCTCTTTCTTTTTTGTTATACTTTTATAGTATTATCTTTCAATATGCAGGTTTTTAGGTCTCTCCATTATAGAAACTTCCGTTTACATGTTATAGGACAAGCAATTTCCCTGATGGGAACTTGGATGCAGCGGATAGCGATCAGCTGGCTGGTGTATGAACTGACAGGTTCTGTGTTCTGGTTGGGTTTCGTTCAGTTTATTTCTTTATTGCCCTCGTTGGTATTGTCCCCTTTTATCGGAAGCTTCGTCGATAAGCACAAAAAATATAAATTGGTTTTATTGACGCAGATTGGTCTGATGATACAGGCCGGTATACTCACTTTGGTGGTTTACCTCAAGTGGGAGAGTGTCCTATGGCTCTCGATCCTTGGTCTGATACAAGGGGTCATCAATTCCTTTGATGTGCTCGGCCGGCAGTCGTTGATGATGTATCTTGTCGGTGACCGGAAGGACCTGCCAAATGCCATTGCACTCAATTCCACGATCTTTAATGGAGCCCGGATGTTAGGACCTGCTATTGGGGGGATTTTGCTCAGTACCTATGGCGAACTGGTCTGTTTTGCATTGAATTTTATCAGTTTTATCCCGGTTATCATTACCTTGCTAATGATGCAGGTGGATGAAACCAAAGGGCAACTCAGTAAAGGGAGTAACTGGGAGGGGTTGGTTGAAGGATTCCGCTATCTCAAGCGTTCGCCACATATCTCCTCCTTGATTATTATCATGACGTTCTCCAGTTTGATTGTAATCCCTTATACCTCGCTGTTACCGGCCATAGCAAAAGAAATGTTTCATGGGGATGAACGCACATTCTCCTGGTTTGAGAGCGCAGCTGGATTGGGAGCTATGATCGGTGCATTTAATATGGCTCGCTTGAAGTCAGGATCAAACCTGCGGTATCAGGTGATGGGGGCTGCTGCGTTGATGGGATTGGCCTTGCTCTTCCTTGCTCATTCGAGCATGTTGGAAATGGCGCTCGTCTATGTCATGCTGGTTTCCTTTGCAATGATGATGCAGAACTCGAGTATCAATACTTATATTCAGACACATGCCATACCGATATACCGGGCCCGGGCGATTTCATATTATGTCATGGCCTTCCAGGGAATTTTTCCGATAGGGACATTGATGATCGGCTCACTGGCCAGTTATTGTGGTCTAAGGACGACTTTATATGCCATGGGGGGATTGGGGATATTGATCGCTATCCTCTATTATACTTACCTTCGTCTGCATATTCACAAAAGGCTTTTCAAACTTTAGTGTGCAGTAGTTAGTATTGAGATTTTGGTACAGCAAACGGGCAGCTTATTTACTCTTGATTTTTCGGTCACGTAGGCGTAATGTCTGCTTGGCGTAATCAATGACGGCGCCATAGTCGGCAAAAATATCACCCCCCAATACCCCAATGACGGGGTCAAGTTCCATTTGCCCGTAGGCATAATTGATGGAACTTAGGTCCAATACCGCGGTTTTTAATTTATTGATTCGCCATGTACCGATATACAAGCTGGGGATTTCCATTGTAAAACTCTCCATGGAGTTGGTACCAAGACCAGTTGAAAGGGTTTCTGATGGCTCAAGCAGCAACTGATCTTCCAGAAGATGTGCCATTTGGGTTTTGTCAAATACAGTTTTGGATGCTCCCGTGTCGATCACCATTTTAAAATTGCGTTCGTATAACGTTACATCAACTAGAATATGCGTTCCTTGCCCCTGAAGATCCAAGATTTGAAATGGTACTTTCGTCATATTTTCAAACATAGCCAAAAATTTAATTAAAAAAAATTTTGACGCTGGCTTATTATCGTCAACTCGAAATTAAATTTAAGGGTATCATCAATGAATAGACGGTAACAGGTAAATAGTCTATTCTTTTAATGGTGAACTGTAAAGTAGATTGGTCCGGTCGGCATATTACAAAAAAGGCTGTTATTCTAAATGACAGCCTTTTTTGTAATATGCCTATACCAATTATAATGCGTTTATTTCTTTCAATACGTTATTCATGGCGCGTACCGCATCGGCGCTCTTACTGAATTTTTCTTTATCTTCCTCGTCCAACTGCAATGGAATAATACGGTCCCATCCTTTTTTGTTAATGATAACCGGAACACCTAGGTTAATATCTTCTTGTCCAAATTCACCTTCGAGGTAAACGGAAGCAGTGAATAATTTACCTTGGTCACGCACGATACTTTCCACAACGGCAGCGGTAGCGGCACCAGGGGCGTACCAAGCTGAAGTACCGATCAGGCTCGTTAATGTGGCCCCACCGACCATCGTCTTATTGACGATCTCTGCCTGCTCCTCTGTCGTAAGGAAGTTGCTGACCGGAATGCTGTTCCACGTGGAGTGCTTGATCAACGGAATCATGGTGGTATCACCATGGCCACCAATAACAATGGCGTTGAGATCCGCTGCCGAAGCATTTAATTTTTCACTTAATTGATATTTGAAGCGTGCAGAGTCCAATGTTCCTCCCATTCCGATAATCCTATTTTTAGGCAAACCACTCGATTTGAGCGCAAGATAAGTCATCGTATCCATTGGATTCGATACAATGACAATAATGATATCCGGAGAGTGTTTTACTAAATTCTCTACTACTGATTTGACGATATTTGCATTTGTTCCGATCAATTCCTCGCGGGTCATTCCCGGTTTGCGGGGAATGCCAGAAGTAATGACAGCAACAGTGGAGCCTGCGGTCGACAGATAGTCATTGGTTACACCTTTGATTTTGGATTCAAATCCCAATAAGGCCGCCGTTTGAGCCATATCCTGCGCTTTTCCTTCCGCAAATCCTTCCTTGATATCCAATAATACAATCTCCTCAGCGACATTTCGACGGATTAAATTGTCTGCTGTAGTTGCGCCTACAGCTCCAGCACCAACAATAGTTACTTTCATATGTAAATTATTTGTTTTTTTATGGGCATATGGAATATCCAGTCCATTTTCACGAATGCTTGTGCCGTTCTTTTGCATGGATATTTCATGAGCATTAATGTGGATTAGTAAATAATGCTTGAATTTAATGAATTATTATCAGTAAATCAATCAATTTCACTGGAATAACTTGATTTTGCAAAGATAAAAAAGGTAGTAATTCGATTTTGACCTATGTAGATCAGCGTATCAAGAGAGTGGATCGAATGATATTAGGCAGCAATCATATTAAACTTGCTGAGATATACATAAATATCACACAAAAAAAGCGACTGTCTCAAAAGATAGTCGCTTTACCAATTAAGCTGTAAACCTCCAGCCGAAGGCTTACATCAGCGATTTTTCATAACACCCAATGTTAATTCTAGAAGGGATATCCAATAGCTAAATTGAACATCAGGTTATCTTTTCGCCACTTCGAACTGCCAAAATCTATATCTTTAAATACCCAACGCTCTCCCTTTGGTAAGTAAGGGATACGGAAGGGAATCGAAAAATCCGTCCGGACAATCAGGAAAGTAAAGTCAAAACGTAAGCCGGCGCCACCACCTACGGCAAGTTCATTTAGAAAGTTTTTACTGAATTTTGCTCCGGGTTTGTTGATATCTTCACGTTGCAACCAGACGTTACCGGCATCAATAAATGCTGCCCAATGTACAAAACCAGCCAGCTTAGCACGGTATTCGGTATTCAATTCCAATTTGATATCACCGGTTTGATCAGCATAAAACAGGCCATTGCTCAGTTTTTCTGGAGCAAGGGTTCCCGGACCAATAGCGCGGGCACCGAAGGCACGGATACTGTTTGGACCGCCGACATAATATTGTTTCAAATAGGGAAGGGATCGCGAGTTTCCATATGAATAACTCAAACCCAGGCTCACCCTTGAGGCTAGTTGAGAACTCTCCGATAACTTAAGATAATGTCTTCCGTCACCGCTTATTTTGATATACTGAGAGAAGTATGCGTCAAATAACTTGAAGGTTTTGCCTTTATTAAAATCCGCTCCTTTGATCAGACCGAGGATATTTCCCGAGAGGTCTAGATTTCCTTTGAAATAGAATGTATTCTTCAAATGCTGCTTCATCGTATTCTGGAACGTGAAGTTGTAATTTGGTCCGATCGTAAACTGGGGATCGATCGCATGCCGCAAAGCAGGAATCGTATCCATTTGCTTTTGGTAATTTTCCGAAATGCCTTTCGGCTGTACATAGGTAATTTCCAGTAAAGCTAAATCATGCTGCTTTTCTTCCGATTCCTGCCATATGTAACCATAATCCAATGCAATGGAATTGAGGGTATATGCCTTGCGGCGGTTCAAGAATTCGTATCGGCCTTTCACATAGGTTTTGGGAATAAAACGACGCGAAGGATTGATATGCCCGAAGGGAGAAAGTATCCTTGGAAAAGTTACTGTAGCTTCCATTCCGTAGCGGTAATAACTGGAATTTAGGTCCGCATTTCCCCCTGTTTGTGTTTCATATCCGCCAAAAACGTTAAAGCTCAATTGTTCAGCGCCTTTAAATGCATTGCGCAATGTCCAGTTGACGTTAACCTCTGTACCATTGTAGACCGATGCCATTTTTCCTAAAAGCTCTACCCGCAACGATTTTTTTGGCAATGGTGTCAGATAGTAGTAAACATCCAGGGCATTGGGGACTTCCTTGCTATCTACAAAATTGTTCTTCACAAATTTCCAGCTATTCAGGTTCACTAAGTGACTGATTGTCTGATTGTGTGCCGTACGGTTATAGACATCACCCGGCTTAAAGAAAATATGGTTGGCAATGACCGGCTTGCGAAAGGTACGCCTTCGGTCGATAAAATAGTAACTGCTGTCAAAGAGTTCGGCATTGCGCGTTGACCGCTGGTAGCCCGAACTGGTCTCTGTGTAGTTGGGGAAAATATAAATTTTATTGATTTTGGACGGGATCTTCGCTTGCGCAGGTGTCTCCTTTTTTACTGTCACATACATGTCTACCCGATTATTTCGATGCGAGCTATCGACTTCCACCAAAATATAATCCGGACTAAAATAGTAGTAGCCCTTGTTCTTAAGGTCATTGTCAATACGGTCACGCTCATTCAGGATAACATCAAGACTGTAATTTTTCCCTATCTGGAGTAAGGTTTTGTCTGAAGATGAAAGAATATCCCGTCCCAATTGGCTTGCGCTATCAATGTCAAACTTGACCGATTGTATCCTATAGATCAGATTCGGTTTGGCCGTATAATTGATAGTTGCCTTTTTCTCTTCAACCAGGGTGTCTGATCTAACCTCAGCATTGAAAAAGCCAATGTTTTCCATGCGGTTACGTAAGAGATTTTCATTGTACTCACGGTTGACGTCGCTCAACAGAACGGGTTCTTCTCCAATTTTCTTGAAGAATCTTTTGATCATGTTTTTATTAGCTGAATCACCGGCCATATTGTTAAAATATAGCTTAAATGGGACACCTGCCAGACGTTTATTGGGTTTGGGCATCAAGGACGACTGGAGATAGGTCGAAAGTTTTTCCTTGTTCTCTTTTGAAATGGTGTCTGAATCTATAATGACATTGCCTTTGACATACAGACTTTCCCCTTCTTTCAAATTCTTGGTAGAAGAGCAGGATGCTATGATCGTAGTCAGTGTCAATATTCCGATAGCAAATTTCAGTTTAGCTCGCATGATAACTCCTTTCCTCATCTTCATTTTTAATCGCAGTCGTTCTGATCGTATCTAAATTTGTTTTTGGGCTCGGATTTTTTGGTGCATTCTTGCTTGAATCCAATTCTTGTTTACGTTTTTCTTTTTCGCGTTCTTCAATACGTTTTCGATATTCTGGGCTATGGAGCATCAAACTGTCTCTAATCACTGTACGTACACTGTCCCGATAGACCGAGTCGGTTTCCATCCGTTCAACATTAAAACGTTTTCTAAACCCTTTGCTGTCGGTATCATAGTACTCTTTGAGTTTTTTTGAACTCATCCATATCTCTTTAAACTTATTATAGTCCATATTGATAATGAATCCGATACCGGTCTCTACATATTGTCCTTGAAGCGTCACCTGATATTGGTTTTTGCGATACATGCGGGCAAAATAGCGGCCATCTTGTGAAAGTTGGTAATCCAATTGAATATCACCTGCGATATTATTGGACGCCTCGCCAGGACGGGTATTGCCTTCAACCTCAAAATTGGAACCTATCGTAATTTTCAGCCGGTCATTGAGGAGCATTTTTGAGACACCGATATTCAGATCTGTCCTTGTCTGCCCAGCTCCGGTAGCATAATCCTCTTCAGAAGTCAAGTTGAAATCCAATTCTACACCCGTAATCAATTCTGAAGCCAAGCGATTTAACTGCCCGCTCAAAAACGAACTGATACTATTTCTGACAATGGCTTCTGTGCCACCGCCCCCGGATAAACTTTCAAATGGATTGGTGGACATAAATCTTCCCAATACAATCAGCGAGAATACCTGTTTATTAAGTTCTGACGGGTTTTCACGGAGTGTAGTCAGCGCATTGTTTACTTTACTGACCACTTCTTGAGATACAATAGAGTTGTTCTCATCCAAATCAATGTCAAAACCCAATTGCGGCTGGAAGAGCTTATCCGTAATTTTTAGCAACACGTTGAATGGTACACGTTGTTTATACAGATTTGCGTTTTCTGAGCCCAATTGTGTCGCAACCAATTCCAACGTAGGTGCTTTGGTCGTATATGCTGCTGTGATATTCAGTCGTGCATCCAAAGGATCTCCGTTCCAAGTGATTGTACTTCCTTTTTGGAAAGTAAAATCTTTTTTCACTGGACCAAAGCTAAACGAGTAACTTCCTTTGTCTACGGTAAATGTTCCGGATAAAGTAATTTTACTGCTGGCATCTATACCGGCATTTAATTCCGCCTGACCTTGGATATTAAGGGCATCCTGGGAGCCTGCATCCAGAAGAATTTTAAATTTAGCCTCTTTGTCCGTCTGCAGGTTCAGATCGACATCCATTCCTGTCAATTTGGTAACGGTCATGGAATCCAACTTGGCAAATACATTCGCACGGGTTGTATCGCTCTTATCAACAAATTCGACCACCCCTTTGCGGTCAGCCATCCCTGGGTTTTCATTTGGCATGACAAAGGTGAAGTCAGTTTCGTCAAGTACTTTAATTGTTCCATCGACAACAGGCTTATCTAGATTTCCTCTGATCCGCAGATTGGAGGTAAGGTACATCTTGCCATAGAACATGTCATTATCTGTCTGGGTAGAGTTTAACACCTCAAAATTGTCGGTATTGACGTTGAGATTAAAATCAAAATCAGTATAGGTTTTTGTATCGATCGAACCTGTCACTTTAGCGATATTTCCTTTTTTGTCTTCCAATGCAAATTTGGGGAAGCTGATTCCGCTATTATCAAAATGCACTGTCTCATCTTTTGCTTTGAAAAGGGCGTTGAGCATTGCAATGTTAAATTGAGCATCTTTAAGTTTGACATCGCCATCTATAAGCGGTTTGGAAGGGGAGCCTGTTATTTTTAATTGACCTTCGAGGTTTCCTTTTGATTCTTTCAGATAGCCTAAACTAAATGCTTGCACAGTCTGCATGGTCAATGGTTGAATATCCAAGGTGAAATCCAGACTCGATTCTCCTTTCGGTGGACTGACAAAATCTCCGCTTAACACCACGTTGTTGCCATTTTCGCTGATACTGATGTTTGCATTATAGGTATTTTCCTTTTCATTATTGATTTTGATATTCACGTTTCCAACGGTGTCTTTTCCGACATAGAATTTATCGATGACCAGATCCGAAACAAATACAGGGTTACTTTCTAGGCGTGATATAGTCGCTTGCCCATTGATGCCACCGCCCAGATCCATAATATCGCTTTCGAGCATTTTACTTATAGTCTCAATACGGAAATTCTTGAACGAAATATTGACGGGCGAATTCAATACGCTGTCCTGTGAAAAGATACTCAATTCTTGTCCCTTGTTGCTTAGGACAAAGTCTTTTGCCTGAATCCCCGTGCTTCCAAATTTGAGCACGTTGGCCGGATTTACGGTCCATTTGTCGTAGTTCAGCATCAGTCCGTCCTGTAGTAGACTAAAGACGAAAGCTCCATTATCCACGCGCATATTGGCACCTAAATGATATTGTTCCTTCTCTTTCTTATCTTTGATCCATAACCCGAAGTCCAGGTTATTCTGGATGACCTTACCACTAAACACGGTATTGACTAGTTCAATATTACTGACCTTAATCTTATTGATCAAAGCAGAATAATAAAGGGTGCTGTCCAGGGTATTGATATCTAAGGTAACGTTATTTATTTCTGTTCCATCATAAATTATTTTAGGAGCATCCAGTTTGGCCAATATGGTTTTCGTGGCACTATTGAACATTCCATCTAAGGTAATATCTTTCATTTCTGTCAATTCCGGAACAAAATCCTGTACAAATTTGGTACGGGTCAATTGTGCTGAAAACTCGATGTTCTGCGGTTCGTATTTGGGGACGCTGACAGGTTTTCCAGGTTGATAATAAACTTGCAAAATATCCTGAACAGCATTTTGTAATTCTAGAATCTTATATTTTCCAACCAAGTGTGCATTAAAAAAAGCAGATTTTAGGAGCAGCAAATTTCTGGATGTATCGGATTTTGCAATTAGGGAAATACTGTCCAAGGAATAATAAGCATCGTTGTAGGCAATGGACGAGTTGGTGATATGTGCCTCTCCATTCAGAAAGTTTGGATCAGCTGAAGTAAAATGACCGACCATCTTACCATGGTATTTGAAATCATCCGCCATTAGCTTCAGGTTTTTGAGGTTGATGGTATCCACCATCAATTCAAAATCTACCTGGGGATACGTAGATTTCATATTGGCTGTGGCATCCAGTTTCAGCTTAATATTGGGGTCGGGGCTCACAACCGATGCTTTGATGTCTCCTTTATCTGCAGTGATATTCATATCGATATTCTGATACCGATAACCCATGGCATCCATGCGGTTTACTTTACCATCGAAATTGGCAACAAGTTTCTTGGGATCCGTGCCATGTCCTTTTATTTTCCCTTCAAAGGAAAGAATACCTAAGGTACTATCCATTTTCATGATCTTCCCAATATCAAAATCGCGGATGCTAACAAGAGCATCGTAGCTGGTATCTCTGCTTGCCATGCTGACTTTACCGTCAAATTTTGCCGTTCCTTTTTCGGTCACCAATGAAAGATTGGTGTCAAAAGCCGTCATACCGCCTTTAAAGGTACCTGTTAGTCCGATCGTATTCGGCAGTTCGATATTGGCTGGCAGCATGGATTTTGCAACGAGTTTTTCAATATCGGAACGTCCTGTGGTTAATTTTTTCAGATTCAGGTCCATGGACATTTTATCCACATTTGGCAGTCCTTTCAGTCGCATACTGGCGATTACCCGCGTATTGGATAGGGTCTGGAAATCAATATTAGGAATATTGAGGTCGTTTAACTTGCCTATCACGCGTCCATCAATATTAAACTTTTTGTCCATCAAAGGTTTCATGATCTGCATCGTATCGAGGAAAGGAGCAAAGTAATGAATGTCGCGCATATCGACATGGCTCTTTTTAAGCGTCGCATTCACATAGATCAGTTCCGGTTTTTTGGTAATGATATCCAGGGAAGGGTAGGTTACTTTGAAGTAATCCCGAATAAGTGTACGCGGTGTTTCCGCGTAGAGGTTTTTAATTTCTGCTCCAGTATTTGTATACTTGAAGTCACCTTTGAGCTGTTTGATGACCAGGCCTGAGTGATCGGATGCGGTCAGCTCATTCAGTGACCCACTAATGGAGTCCGCACTGTAATATAAGTCGGTTAGATTTGTTTTTATTGCCGGAATTTTAATATTGAAGTAATCAAAGCCTTTCATGCGTGGCTGATTATCATCTCTGTAGGCCAGACTTGTATTATTGATGCTGATATCCTTGGCAGAGACAACCCACTTGATTTTTGTGGTATCTGCTGTCGTGCTGCCTTTGGGAGGAGTTTTCCTAGGGACCTTTCCAAAGAGTACGTCATTATCGGCGCCATCAAGCTGGATGGTTTGAAGGTCGACAATCTCTTTGTTTAAATCAATTTTGTTGATATCAGCCCGAAGATTCTTTATATTAAACTTTGTTTTCAGAGCACTGGATTCATCCTCATACCGAACAAGGATATTGGCCAGCTCAGCGATCTGTATCCCTACATCCGGAAGGAGCGTCGTGGTTTGCGCCGTCTTGTCCGTAATACCGAAATCTTCGACCGATGGAGCAGTACCATCAACGACCGGCTTCCATTGTTTTACGGTCGCATTCAAACCGTCTATTTTTACCTTCGGTAGGTTGAAGGCCATGTTTTTGGTCAGGTCAAATTTTTTAATATTGGTATTTAGCGTGCCCAGATACACATCGGCGCTTGTTCCAATAACATCGTCAGCATAAACGATATGAAATTTATCAAGCTTTACTTTGTCTAGGTTAAAAACGAGGGCAGAAGTGGTATCTGCAGTAGCTTTACTTTCCTTTTCGGAGGCAAATGCTTTAACGATATAATCAAAATTAAAGGAACTGTCAGGTAATGTTCTTCGAATTTTTGTAGTGATCCCTTCCGCTTCGATACTTTGGATTTCTACGGTGTTTTTTAGAAGCTTGAGCATGTTGATGTCCACAGCAATGCTTTTTCCGGCAACGAGAGTATCCTTGCTCTGATCCTCCATATAGATATCTTGTAGCACTAACTTTTTCGGAAAATCAATATTGATGTAACCGATTTTAACTGGAGTGCCTATTTTCCCTTCGACATAATGCGTTACTTTTCCGGCGATATAGTTTTGAACGGCAGGTATCCGGATTAAGAATACAACTAGAATAACCAGCGCAATTATTACTCCAATAATCCACAGTATTGTTTTGAATGCAATTCGGGTAAATCTGTTCAACGTATAATTTGATTTAAGTATCTATTAATAAAAATTAAAACGGAAAAAAGTTTGCAAAGTTTTTCGGATATTAACTTATATCACTGCTTTTTCAGCAAACTAAGATAAATTTGCTTGTATATGCAAGTTAATTGTGCTCACATGGACAAGCAAATTTTAACCAATTCCCCACCTGTGCCTAAAAATCTTGTCAAAGAGGAGGTATTATACAAAACACATCAAATAATTGACCAAACCATTTTTGGAGTATAAACTTTTCTGTTTTTTAATTTTATGTTAACAAAAGCAAATAATTCCTATCCATCAGCCCAAAGATAGCTGTCTACTTTTGAGAATCTTTCGCTTCTATTAGGAAGAACAAGACAACTACACCATAAGTTTTTTGTATTTTCTCCAATTTTCAAATACCACCCATAGCCAAATGATGAAAAGTACAGCCCAGATCATCAATCCCTGTTGGCTATAAAAAACCATATTATGCGTAAAAATACCAATTAATATCGGCAGGATAACCAGTGCACCGACAGTTCTTGTCTTAGGGAGGAGAAATAACAAGCCACCGATGATTTCGATGACACCGACAAGGGGCAACAACCACTTTATCGTGCCGAAAGCTTCAAACACCTTTTGCATATCCATGTCCATTGGTGGGATAGGCATGTAATGAAGGATTTTATCTAGACCTGCATTCATAAAAAGTAGGCCAAACAAAACACAAACGATATTCTTTAGGATTTTCATGATCGTAAATTTAAGGGCCGACTTAGTTGACAGTGATCGTTGTTGGTGGGTCTGCGGGACCATCCTTTTTATCCTCTTCCTTCTTTTCGCTGTTGCGCTCTACTGTAATTGTACATTCGGTGAGCAAAGCTGCCACGGCGCCAATTGCAGCAAATACAGGTGCCAGGATGAGTCCGATCGCACCAACAGTAATCGGAAAACTCATGATTTCTTTACCATGCTTGTCCGAGATACTGATTTTATTTACATTACCCTCTGCAATGATTTCTTTGATTTTTTGCAAGAGGTTTTCTCCGTTGATTTGAAATGTTTCCTTGAATCCCATAATGATATAATTTAAGTTCGTTCTTATAAAGTTATTCATTTTTTTATAGGAATCCCTATAAAGTTAAAAATCAACAAAGGGCTAGCCTATAAAAAATAGTAAGATTCTAACAAGCCATTAACGGAAGAGAAAGTGGACATCAAAAAAAGTCCCGCGGACTTCGCGGGACGTTGAAAAATTAGGATATTATGTTTTTAACCTAAAGTCGTTAAGCTTTCTTGAAGGATCTTAATTTTAGCCTCTGCGTCTGCTTTCTTACTTTTCTCGTTTTCAACGATTTCAGGTTTTGCATTTTGTACAAAGCGTTCGTTTGAAAGTTTCTTGTCCACAGATACCAAGAATCCCTTTAGATAGTCCAGCTCTTTTTCGATACGTTCACGCTCAGCATCGACGTCAATATTGTTCTCCAATAGTACATAACATTCATCTTTACCGGCCAGGAAACTTGTCGCACCGACGACTTTCTCTGTAACGAATGTGACTGCCTCGAGATTGGCAATTTTTGTGATGATCGCAATGTATTGCGCAAGATCAATATCAGATTGTTGGTTAATCGCTAGAGGTAATGCTACTTTTGGAGAAAGACCTTTTGAGTTGCGAATGTTACGCACTTCAGAAATAATTTGTTGCGCTACCGCAAAATCTTTGATCAGCTGCTCGTCAAACGGGTTTGTTGTTGGAAATTCAGCGACAATGATGCAGTCTTTCTCGTCTTTAACGCCGAACAGTTCATCATGCCAAAGTTCTTCCGTTAAGAAAGGCATAAATGGATGTACCAAAGTCAATATGCGTTGAAAGAAAGATTTTACTGTTTCTAGGGTTTCCGAAGCGATAGGAGAACCGTAAGCCGGTTTGACCAGTTCGAGATACCAGGCACAAAAATCATCCCAGACTAATTTGTAGGTTGTCATCAAGGCGTCCGATAAACGGTAATGCTTGAAGTTTTCTTCAATCTCCACCAATGCCTGGTTGAACCGTGCATCAAACCAGGATGCCGAAATTTTATCGGATTCCGAAGCCGGAGCATCCATAACTTCCAGCCCTTTTACCAAACGGAAAGCATTCCAGATTTTATTGGCAAAATTACGGCCCTGTACACAAAGCTCGACATCAAAAGGTAAGTCATTTCCGGCAGGAGCGGTCAATAGCATTCCCATCCGTGTTGCGTCGGCACCATATTCATTCATCAGATCAATCGGATCAGGTGAATTACCTAAAGATTTTGACATCTTGCGGCCTAGCTTGTCCCGGACAATACCAGTGAAATAAACATTTTCAAAAGGTAATTGTCCACGGAATTCATAACCCGATACAATCATACGTGCCACCCAGAAGAAAATAATATCTGGTGCAGTGACCAAATCTTGTGTAGGGTAGTAGTAGTTAATTTCTTCATTTTCAGGTTCGTTAATACCGTTAAATACAGAAATTGGCCACAACCAAGCTGAAAACCAAGTATCAAGCACATCTTCGTCCTGGCGTAAATCTGTAAGCGTTAGATTTGCATTGTTCGACTTTTGTTGGGCGAGTGAAAGTGCTTCGTCGGCAGTTTGCGCAACGACAAAATCATCATTACCATCACCATAGAAGTACGCTGGTATTTGATGTCCCCACCACAATTGTCTTGAAATGTTCCAGTCTGTCACATTTTCCATCCAGTTGCGGTAGCTATTTTTGAATTTAGTCGGATGGAATTTAATCGTATCGTCCATGACATTATCCAAGGCAGGCTTTGCCAAATCATCCATTTTCAGAAACCATTGATTAGAGATCTTCGGTTCAATAACCGCACCGGTTCTTTCCGATGTTCCGACATTATTGCTGTAGTTCTCTACTTTTTCCAATAATCCTTTTTCTTCAAGTTCCTTTTCGATCTCTTTACGTACCTTGAAGCGATCCATACCGGCATAATGTAGGCCATTGTCATTCAATTTTGCTTCATCGGTAAAAATATCCACAAATTCCAAATCATGCTTTTTGCCAAGTTCGTAGTCATTGACATCGTGAGCCGGAGTAACTTTGAGGCAGCCGGTACCAAATTCCAAATCAACATATTCATCTTCAATGATATTCACTTTACGCCCGACAATAGGTACAATCACTTGTTTTCCTTTTAACCAGGTGTAACGCGCGTCATTTGGATTGATACATACAGCAGTATCACCAAAGATTGTTTCAGGACGTGTTGTCGCAACAACAATATATTTGTCTGATCCCTCGACTTGATATTTTAGATGGTATAATTTACCGTTCTTTTCTTTGTAAACAACTTCTTCATCGGAAATATTGGTTTTTGCCTCCGGATCCCAGTTGACCATGCGGTAACCACGGTAGATTAACCCCTTGTTATATAGATCGACAAATACACGGATCACTGATTGATACAATTCAGGATCCATGGTGAAACGGGTACGGTCCCAATCACAAGAGGCCCCAAGTTTTTCGAGCTGCTTTAGAATAATACCACCATATTTCTCTTTCCATTCCCAGGCATGCTTCAAAAAATCCTCACGCGATAATGATCTTTTGTCAATACCTTGCTCCTTTAACATAGCGACGACTTTAGCTTCAGTAGCGATGGAAGCGTGATCGGTCCCAGGTACCCAACAAGCGTTTTTACCCTGCATCCGCGCGCGACGGATCAAAACGTCTTGGATGGTATTGTTCAGCATGTGACCCATGTGCAATACGCCAGTGACATTCGGTGGCGGCATTACAATCGTATAAGGTTCACGTTCGTCAGGAGTAGATCGGAAAAATCCGTTCGCTTTCCAATAGCTGTACCATTTTTCTTCAGCTTCTTTTGGATTGTAAGTTTTCGCTATGCTCATTTTAAATTTTATATTCAAATTTTTAAGGAATACAAAAGTAAGGAATTCTATGTTATTTTCCTTGTTATCATTGATCTTGTTATTGATTGTAGATCAAAGACCAAGATCAAAGATCCAGGAGAAAGGATCAGGAATGAAAGATTAAGGAGCAAGAATAAGGAGCAATGATTAAAGATCGAAGAAAGGGTCCGAAGATGCAAGAATTGAAAAGTCGGAACCATTTGATAAGCCAAAGGCTTGTAAATGCAGGATCTCAATACTCATATCTCAGTACTCAATGTGACGATACTTAATGCTTTTTTAATCTTTTCTTCATATTACTAGCCATTTAGCATGAAATTAATGTAAATTTGCCTGTTTTATTTTTACAGAAAAGAATGCAAGGATTTGCGAACGAACTTAGGGCATTAACACAATATTTTTTGTTTTGGCTAATCATCTGTTTTATAGATAGATTTATTTTTATTTTTGCTTTTTTTGAGAAGATCGGAACGGGGCATTTAACCGAAATTTTTAGAATTTATTTTCACGGACTAAGCCTTGATTTTTCGGCAGTATCCTATATCTGCGCTCTTCCATTTCTTATTTATTGTATACTGGGATTTTTTCCAAAGGTTCGGCCAAAACGTGCCATCCTTGATATTTATACGATTAGCGTACTCGTTTTGTTTTTTGTGACGAGTTTTATCAATGTCAATATCTATCGCGAATGGGGAGATAAAATATCGAAACGGGCTATAGACGCTTTCCTCGCCTCGCCTTCGGGCGCTGTTGCGTCAGCGGAATCAACGCCCGTATTTCTGCCAATCTTGGGCATGTTAGTGGGGATATTTTGCGGATATTTTCTCTATCGTTGGATGTTCAAAAAAGTCTATTTTTATAATGTTAAGTCACCAATTGGGAACTTTCTGAAACTAGCATTAGGTGTTTTCGTACTCTTCACCTTTATCCGCGGGGGATATGGCCGTGCGACATTAAATCCAAGTAAGGCTTACTATTCTGAAGTTACTTTTTATAATCACGCAGCTGTGAATACCCAATGGGCGCTTTTGCGCGACTTCTTTACTAAAAGTACAAAGTTGAAAAGTCCCTATGATTTCTATGGCTCGGACGAACAAACTATTCGAGCACATCTGAAGCCGGTTTTTCAGAGCCAGCCCGATTCGACTGTCGAGGTGTTATCCACCACTCGCCCCAATGTTGTGATTATTATGTTGGAAAGTTTCGTAGGTGATCTCATCCAATCTTTGGGCGGCGAGAAGGGGGTTACACCACATATGGAGGAATTGATCAAGGGCGGAATCTTGTTTGATCACATCTACTCTGCTGCTGATCGTTCGGATAAAGGAATGGTTGCTATCCTGAGTGGATTCCCTGCGCAGGGACCGGAAAGTATCATTAAATATATTGACAAACATGAAAATATGCCTGCCATTGGCCAAGAATTCGACCATGCAGGCTATGAAACTTCGTTTTACCATGGCGGGCAAAGTGAATTTTATAATTTCAAGTCTTATATGCTCACACACGGTATCTCCAAAGTAGTTGATAACGCCAATTTTGGACTCGATGCTGAACGGGCTTCCTGGGGGGTGTACGATCATGTGGTATTCAATCAGATGATCAAAGATTTTAGTAAGGAAAAACAGCCTTTCTTTTCCACTATTTTCACGCTGATCAATCATGAACCGTTTGAACTAAAACACGGTTATAAATTCGGAAGTACCAACAATGCTGACAAGTTCCGAAGTACGGCAAACTACACGGACTCGGTTGTTTTTGATTTTATCAGTAAAGCCAAGAAAGAAGCTTGGTATAAAAATACACTTTTTGTAATTGTAGCCGATCATGGCCATCGTCTTCCCTCGGAAAAATGGGAACTGTACCATCCGAATAGATTCCATATTCCCTTGATCTTTTTTGGGGATGTCATCAAACCTGAATACCGTGGAAAAATTTTCAATCGGATCGGTAATCAAACGGATTTGGCAGCAACACTATTGACACAGCTCAAGCTTCCGACCAATAGATATCATTGGAGCCGTGATTTATTTAATCCGACGACTCCACAGATCGCTTTCTATAACTCCAAGGATGCCTTTGGTGCAATCACACCCGAGCAGGCGGTATCTTTTGATAATGTTGGCCGGATCATCAATTATAGATCCAATAAAGACTATCCTGCGGCCAAAACGGACAGTATTTTAAATATTGCCAAAGCGTACTACCAGCAGGTCTATCGTGAATTTCTAAAATATTAACCTAATGAAATTAAGAGGAATATTAGCACCTTACCTTGCAGTCGCCATGCGTTTTGCTTTTCTTTTAATCGTTTATACCCTACTGCGATGGGGATTTTATCTCGTCAATGCCTCTTTATTCCCTAATGTAAATGCGGGAAAACTGTTTGTGATGTTTGGTGGTGGCGTACGTTTCGATATTGTGGCTTTACTTTATTTGAATATCCTATACATTGTCATGCAAACAATTCCGGGACCATTCACCTATAATCAGATTTATCAAAGGATTGCCAAATGGATTTTTGTTGTGGTCAACGCGATAGGAATAGCACTGAATTTAATCGATTATGCCTATTATCCTTTTACACTAAAACGGACGACAGGTACGGTGCTAAGTCAATTTTCAAATGAATCCAATCTTTTTAAATTGGCATTCGACTTTTGCCTTGATTATTGGTATCTCCTGCTGGTATTGGCACTGGTTGTTTACGGGCTGTTGAAATCCTATCAGCTGATCCAACTGGAAAAACCTAAACGGTATTCGTGGAAATCCTTTGTTGTACAGGTTCCTTTCTTTCTACTGACCGCTTTTCTGTTTATCGGTGGAGTCCGTGGCGGTTGGGCACATAGCACACGTCCCATTACTTTGAGCAATGCCGGTGATTATGTGGATACTCCGGAGGAAATGAATATTGTGCTGAATACGCCATTTAGCATTTTGAAAACTTTAAAAGCCGTGAGCCTTAAACCAGTGAATTATTATTCGGAACAGGAGCTGATCAAGATTTACGACCCGATTCATCTGCCGCAAACGGACAAACCCTTCAATAAAAAGAATGTCGTTGTTTTGATTTTGGAGAGTTTCGCGAAAGAACATTTTGGCGAATTGAACAAAGACATTCAAGGTGGTAAATACAAAGGCTATACACCTTTTCTAGATTCGTTGATTCGAAACGGCTATACCTTTACAGATACTTATGCCAATGGCCGTAAATCCATTGATGCATTGCCTTCGGTCATTACGGGTATCCCTTCCATCGGCGAGCCCTTTGTACTCTCGGTGTATTCTGGTAATGAAACCACCAGCCTAGCTAAGCTCCTGGGGAAAAAAGGCTATGAGACCGCATTTTTTCACGGTGCTCCCAACGGAAGTATGGGCTTCTCCGCCTATATGAAGTTAGCGGGAATACAACACTATTTTGGCAAAACCGAATACAATAACGATCAGGATTTTGATGGAATCTGGGGAATTTGGGATGAACCCTTTTTACAGTTCACCGCCAATAAGATCAATACATTAAAACAGCCGTTTTTTGCAAGTTTCTTTTCGTTGTCCTCACACCATCCCTTTAAAGTACCTGAAAAGTATCAGGGCAAATTTCCAAAAGGGCCACTTCCGGTACAGGAACCGATCGGCTATACCGACAATGCACTGCGTGAGTTTTTTGCTACTGCATCTAAAATGCCTTGGTTTAATAATACCTTATTTGTGATCTGTGCCGATCACGCGACAGTAAGCTACCTTCCGGAGTATCAGACCACAGCAGGTGGATTTCAGATTCCGATTATATTTTACGCGCCAGGGGAGGGATTGGTCGGTAAGGCAGACAAATTGGTCCAACAGATCGATATTATGCCAACGGTCTTAAGTTACCTCCATTACGACGAGCCTTATTTTGCTTTCGGTTCGGATGCATTTAAACCGGGGCGTGACAACTTTGTGCTGAATAATAATGCGGGAAGCTATAACTTTTATTATAAAGATTATATGATGTCCTATAATGGGCTCAAACCGGTATCGCTATACAATATGAAGCAGGATCGGTTAATGAAACAAGATTTACTCAAGCAACATCCTGCAATCCTGGACACAATGGAAACCAAGATGAAAGCTTTTATTCAACAATATAACAATCGAATGATCGAAAATAAGCTGACTTATAAAAAGTAGGTTGATCTAATCCGCTTGCTGTTTTTGAAATTTAGCCCTTATGCTCCTATCGGCGACATATAGAGCGAGGTCATAGACGATATAGATCAGGGGTAAGGTGAAGATGACCAATAGGATAAACCCTCGACTATTATCTGCAAAAATGCCATTGACGAGGTAATTTGCCAGACTGGTCCAAAACCAACAAAAACTATAAAATGAAGCCGGCACAATCAGATTTCCAATGAGCAATGCATAACGATATCGACCTGTTTTGTACTTTTTATAGATATACCTGATGTGTAAATATAATAGTACAATGGAGCTGATGAATGCAAGGAGCCCAGGACTGATCCAGAGTATGGCGCTTGCTAAAAATGAGGTCTTTTCCCCAACTTCGATTTTGAAACTGGCCTGTTTTCCGACGGATTTAATGGTCCAATGAACGAGCGTGTCAGTTTGTTGTTTAGGAGCTCCCAAATTCTGCGCATAAGCCTTCATCTTATTTCCCGTATGCAGGTACAGATCGATTTGCCCAAAGGAAGACCAGTACTTCGAAGGAAATAGGAGGTATTCAATTTCATATTTTCTGAGGATATCCCGACGGTCATAACCCATCAAAGCACGGTATTGAATTTTGATACTGTTTTCACCCTTATGAAGTTTAGCTGTAAAATAAAAGGCGTCATTTAGGTTAATTCGCTCCCATTCCGCATTTCCATAGCTGATCTCATAGTAACCATCTTTGAACCGTAAGAACGGTAATTTGAGATTTTTTTGATCTAATGGAATGGATTTAATCTCTTTTTGGTTTACAGTCACGTTTTCTAATCCATCTAAATTGAGGGCAAGAAACACCAATGGAAAGTCCATGTTTTCCTCGGCATGGACGATATATTCTATATTGAATTGGCTCTGATAATCATAATCTAGTGTGTCGCGTACGAGGTGTATATCAATTCGTTCGCGAAGTACTTTTGCTTTACTCGAAGGTACCAACTGGGCCGTAATGCTATGGGGGCCAAATGGATTGGCCATGTTGGCTGAGAGTGCCAGCACCGAAAGCAAAAGAATAATCGTTAGACCTATTATCTTACTGTTCATAATTTTTTATATTTAATGCATCTTCCATTCCGCTGGTTATTAATGAATCTGGTAGGCTCATTTAATTCGCGGATAGCTTCTTAGCAAACAAATATCTACAGGTGAAAGTAGAAATTAAAAAGAAGAAATTAAAACCTTGATTTAGATTTGCAGGCAGAAATCTCACAAAAGCCGAAGGAGGTGGGCTAGGGGGAGGATAGCGGTTATGGCCAATCTATATTCGTAGAATACCCGAGGAAATCAAGACTAGAGAAGAGGAGGCAAAGCACAATAAAAAAGACCTGTACGATTCGTACAGGTCTTTTTTATTGTTATAATTTTAATACCAATTATACGCCCAACAATAAACGAGCGGGATCTTCTAATAATTGTTTCACACGAACCAAGAAGCTTACTGACTCACGACCGTCAATAATACGGTGATCGTAAGAAAGTGCGATATACATCATCGGACGTATCACAACTTGACCATTCTCAGCGATAGGACGTTGGATAATGTTGTGCATACCCAAGATTGCTGATTGTGGTGCGTTGATGATAGGCGTTGACATCATGGATCCAAATACACCACCATTAGTGATTGTAAATGTACCACCGGTCATCTCGTCGATCGTTAACTTGTTATCACGTGCTTTACCCGCCAAAGTAGCAATCGCTTTCTCGATTTGCTCCAATGACATCGCATCTGCGTTACGGATAATAGGAACAACTAGCCCTTTAGGTGCAGAAACCGCAATTGAAATATCTGCAAAATCAGAATACACGATTTCATTTTCTTCAATACGAGCATTTACTGCTGGCCATTCTGCTAACGCTGTGGTTACTGCTTTTGTAAAGAAAGACATGAAACCTAAGCCGATACCAAATTTTTCTTTGAATGTATCTTTATATTTAGCACGTAGATCCATGATCGGTTGCATATTGACCTCGTTGAAAGTCGTCAACATCGCTGTTTCGTTTTTAACAGCAACGAGACGTTTCGCAATCGTTTTACGTAAAGACGATAATTTCTCACGACGCTCATTTCTAGAACCAGCTACCGGAGCAGCTATAGTCGTAGCAGCTGGAGCAGCAGGTTTTGCAGCCGGTGCAGCGCTTTTAGCAACAGGTTGAGCCTTTTCAGCATCTTCTTTTGTGATGCGTCCATCTTTACCTGTTCCTTTTATTGTTGAAGGATCAATTCCTTTTTCTCTTAAAATTTTTGCGGCAGCAGGAGACGCTGTACCAGCTGCATAGCTATCTGGGTCTTCGTCTTTTGCGGCAGCAGCCGGAGCGGTAGTTGATGATGCCGCAGCAGCAGGCGCAGCAGCCGGAGCTGAACCACCAGCTGGAGCTTCACCTTCTTCAATTGTACAAACAACAGCACCGATTTCTAAAGTATCACCTTCTTGTGCAATGATTCTTAAGATACCTGCTTTTTCAGCTGGTAATTCAAACGTTGCTTTGTCTGATTCCAGTTCGGCGATGTTTTCATCCATCTCCACATAATCGCCATCTTGTTTCAACCATTGTGATAAG
>JAQZAZ010000260.1 GCA_029239355.1 Sphingobacterium sp. | reverse complement strand
TCTACTGCAAATATATCTAATCTTTCCGTTCAGTTAGGATTATTGTAACTAAAATGATAGTAATTCGTATCAAATAGTCGCATAAATTTGACAAATAAATATTTACAACCAATAACAGCGCATTAAACGACGCAGACAACCTTAACCAATGAAAATCAATACCTGGACAATTGTTATCCTTTCGCTTTGTTTAATGCTAATAAAGACGAATGCTCTTGCTCAGCAACATATCGCTGGAAAGATCACAGACAGTAACAATTCGAACCCTATTGCAGGCGCCAGTGTTACCTTTATCGCGCTAAAGGATTCCAGTAAGACGCAAACACCAACCGATATTTTGGGCAAGTTTGTCAGTACAGTTCTTCCGGATGGGGATTATCTCGTATCGGTACAGCCAATAGGCTATACGGCAGACATTCGAAAAATAAAATTAGCGGGCAAACCCATAGACATCAATTTTAAGCTCAACAGTTCGGAGATCGTGCTAGATGAAATCAGTATCTCGCCAACGAGTATACAGGTGCGGGGCGATACCCTGGAATTTGATGCAAAAAAATATGTTACTCCTGATTTTGCGGATGCCGACGAACTGGTCAAACAGATACCCGGGGTTGAAATCGATGAAGACGGTAATGTAAAGGCGCAGGGGGAAGCTGTAAGTAAGATAATCATTGATGGCCGTGAATTTTTCAGCACTGATCCAAAAGTTGCACTCAAAAACTTACCGGCCGATGTCATTGCCAAAGTTCAGCTTATTGATGACAAAACCGAGCAAGCGAAATTCAGCGGCTTTGATGATGGCAAACGCTTGAAAGTGATCAATATTGTCACCAAACCAGATAAAAGGAAATCTTATTTTGGAAAAATCAGTGGCGGAGCTGGCCCGGACAACAAATATGCAATCAATACCCAGGTCACCAAAATGAACCCAAAGCGGCAGTATTCCATCGATATCAATACCAATAACGTCAACCAACCCAATGGATTTGCGCCACGTGGCAATACACGCGGTCGTACGGGACAGGGGGTTACAACACGTTTCAACGCCGGATTTAACTATCTCGACCGCTTCTTGGCGGACCGGATGGATTTCAACGCCAATTATATCTACAACTATACCGACAATAATACGATCAGCCAAAACAAGACTGAATATACCGTCGGCAACAAAGCTAATCAAATCAACAATCAGCAGCAATTTGGCAGTACCTATACAAACAATCATGCTTTGTCCCTAAGGGCCAATTGGAAAATAGATTCTGTACAGAAACTGGACATGCAACCCAATTTTTCCTACCAGAGCAATGATAGGTTAAGTGCAACAATCGGCCATACACTGTTAAACTTGCAGGACACGCTCAATAGATCAAATCGTAACAATAACAGCTTTGGTGAAAACTTTAACTGGGGCGGCGATCTGACTTATATGCGCAGGTTGAACAAACCTGGCCGCACAGTCAGTATTAATTTCAATGGTTCTTTCAATACCAACAAAAGTCATGCGGCCAATTATGCCCTCAACTCCTATTATCTGAATGGCCTGCCTCAACGGATTGACACAGTAGACAACCGTAATTATTCTACTGGCGACAATAATGGCTTCCGCGCGAAAATTGCCTATACTGAAATGTTGAGCAAATACGCCCGTGTGCAGGGAAATTATACTTTCCGCAATACAGCGCGGTATTCTGACCGAAAAACCTATGAATTCCTCGCGGAGACAGAACAATTAGGGGAATTAAAAAATCGCTTATCAAATGAATTTCGTAATGATTTTATGTACCACAGCGCCGGGCTATCTTATTTATACAATAAAAAAGATAGCATACGGTTTCAAATTGGGCTGGACTATCAGGCAGCAAATCAAGTGAACGACAAACTATTTCCGAACACATTGAAAACAAAGAGCCATTTTAACAGCCTGTTACCCAACTTAAATTTCCAGTACAATTTCAACAAAGAAACCCGTATTGAGATACGTTATAATGCCAAAACCAATACCCCGGCTATTGAACAGCTGCAAGATTTTATTGATAATCAAAACCCTTTACGCATCAGTTCGGGCAACCCCAACCTGAAGCAGGAGTACGATCATAACTTAGTCATGCAGTTTAGGTCTATCAACAAGGCGTCCGGTAGAAGCTTTACATCTGATTTTACAGCTGATTTTATCCAGAACAAGATATCTACGACCGTATACACGACAGATTCAGCAATTACTATCGCAGAGGACATCATACTCGGGCCCGGGGGCCAATACATCAAACCGGAAAACTTCGATGGTGTTTATAACCTTAAATGGCATAATAGTTTTGGCTATCGCTTTGAACCAATAAAACTGAATATCAACCTCAACAACAATCTATATTTCAACCAAAATTACACCTTATTGAATTTGGAAAAAGTAAATGCAAAAACTTATGGAATAAATCAACGCATCGGAGTGAACACAGCTTTCAGTAAGGACATCATCATTGGACTGGACTACAACGGCAATTTATCCTATTCCAAAAACTCTGCAACGGAGAAATCCAATTATTCTGTTTATAAGCATACAATCGGTAATTCCATCGCATTGACGTTACTGAAAAGCTGGACTTTGAATTCGACTTTCAATTACCTGTACAACGGTAGCATCCTCAATGCGCCGAGCACTACGAGCCTGTTATGGAATGTTTCTGTTGGCAAGAAATTATTCAAAAGGAGAAATGCAGAGATCAATCTGACTGTTTTTGATATTTTCAACGACAATAAAAACATCAACCAACAGGTCAATGACCTTTGGATACGTATATCACAGTCCAATGCCATTACCCGTTATGCAATCTTAAGCTTTACGTATCATATAAGGGGCATGGGCGGAAAAGCGAACCGTCAGCGAAAAGATTAAAAAATCTCCGCATGGAACACTATTTTAATCTACTGTCAGCATATATCCGACGCCACGGACGTTGGTAATTTTGATTCTAGGGTCTTGACTCAAATACTTTCGGATACGACTAATAAACACGTCCAGACTACGCCCGGTAAAGTACTTATCATGGCTCCAATAGGCACGCATGATCTCTTCTCTGGGGATAACCTTATCTTTCTGTTCGTACAGTTTACGAAGGAGTTCACTTTCACGAAAGGATAATTTTAGTGTTTCTCCCTGATAAATCAACTGATGCTTCAGGCTATCTAAGGTGTAATTTCCGATCATTAGTTTTTGTCCAAACAGCATTTTGGGACTATTCTTTAACAAAGATTCTATCCGGACGACCAGCTCCTCGATTTTAAATGGTTTTTTGACGTAGTCATCGCCACCCAGACGAAATCCCCGAACCACATCCTCCGTCTGTACTTTAGCCGTCAAGAAGATAATAGGGAGCAATGTGTCCATCTCCCGAATTTTTGTCGCCAATGTAAAGCCATCCATGACAGGCATCATCACATCGACCACCATAATATCTGGTCTAGCGCTATTAAAAGAAGCTAAAGCTTCATCGCCATTATTGCAGTGCACAACACGGAAACCATTTGCTTCTAAGCTATCCGCCACGATCATTGCTAGACTTGGCTCGTCTTCTACATATAAAATATCAATCATAACTCATGTAGTCCAATAACAATTTATTTTTCATTCCATCATGCTGCTGAAGATAGCATAGTTTACGTTAATATGGTAATCGAACGATAAAAGTACTTCCTTTTTCTAAGTCACTTTCAACGCTGATCTTACCTTCGTGGCGTTTCACCACTTGCTTGACATAAGCGAGCCCCAATCCGAAACCTTTCACATCATGTAAATTCCCGGAGGGCACCCTAAAAAACATATCAAAAATTCGCTGATGGTATTCCGGAGCGATACCCTTCCCATTATCCGTAATTCGGATCTGCACATATTCTTTGCCGCCTTTGATTTCCACGCAGATCTTAACATGGTGCCCTGCATATTTAATGGCATTTTCTAATAAATTATTGATGACATTTTTCAAATGAGATTCATCCCCTTTGATCAAAACTGAGTCCGGATCGGCAAGTAGTTCGATGTCGACTATTTTTGTTTTGTTAAGTTGTGCCACTTCAATAACACTTCCAACCATGGCGACAATGTCAAAGTCAGATCGCTGTAGAACAATTCCCTTCGAGGCATCAATGTCCATCTGCAGTACTTTTTCGATCATGCCGGAAAGGTGGTCAAGTTCCTTCTTTGAAATATCGAGGTAACGGTCCATCTTTTCCTTATCTTCGCGTACACCATAGCGTTGTATGGCTTCAATCGCCGCCATCACGGTAGAAACTGGAGTTTTCAACTCATGGGTCATGTTATCCACAAAATTTTTTCGCAGTTCAGCCATTTTATTTTGGTTAAAAATGGTCTTCATGAGGTAGAAAAAAGTACCTAACAAAAGACCAATCAGCAACAGCGAAATCAATAGTTGCCAGCTTAGGCTATACAGGAGGTATTTCCAGTCCTCCTGGAATTTGACCACCAGGAACTGATTTTTTAATGGATTGACCATCATTGGCCGTGTCCAAGCCAAGTTTTTATCCCGATATTGGCGTCGCATATCTTTTACCTGTTCGCGTGGGATCGTAACGATGTTTAATTCGTAGGGTACTGAGATGCCTTTATTGTTGAGTGATTCCTTGAATTTATTGTCAATCAGGTGCAGATTGGTTTTGTTCATCTCGAAATCACGGAACAAAAAGGGCGGAATAATGGCATTTTTGCCATCGCGGTCTTTGAAATACATCTTCCCCTTTCGATTTGAATCATCCCGAAAAGCATGTTCTTTTTTGGGCTGGCTGGCGCGCACTTTTCGCAAGGCTTGATCAAGTTGCGTTTCGGGTAGTAAGGCTAGAAGTTCCTTTTTCACGTCGCTTAGCAGGTGATCTCTTTCGGCCTCAGATCCATCCAGTCGTTGGTTGCCATTTTCAGCCTGATACACTTCCTGTACAGCGTTAAAAAGTGAACGTTCGGCGGTGGACAGAAAAAGATCCCGACGATTGGTGTAACTTCCATAAAGCCAAATCCCCAGGACAATGGTAATTCCTATACCGATTAATACGATCAAGCTGATCAGTAATTTAAATCTTCTACCCATAATGAAAACAAATTTAAATTACTAGATTTGCAATCGCTGTGGTAATTAACCATATTTAACAAAATATAACACTGATTAACAGTAAGCATTGATTACTTTTGC
>JAQZAZ010000259.1 GCA_029239355.1 Sphingobacterium sp. | reverse complement strand
CCCACATCGTCAGAACCGGAATCTGAAATTCTATCCATTGAACTACGGGAACGTGTCGCAAAGATATACTATTTTCTAGATCTTACAAATAATCTTTGCGATAAAATTTAATCTTTCGAACGCGGAATTCCAGGAGTATGACCATCCTTGTTTTGGATGCCCCAGCTTTTGTAATTTGTGCCATTCCGGTTTTCTGGTCTAACTTTTTGTCTATTAGTAACATGTATTCAAGGCTGTGCTTAAGCTGTGCTGCACTGTCTACTCGGATGCTTTATGCGGACTCCAAATTCCATTGGGTTTAGAAAAAAAAATACCATTGCATGTGGCTCAGCAATCATTTTATAACATATGTATTGACTTGCTCACCCGATAGCAGATTACGACCTGGGATGGTATTGTGTGATGATGGAATGGAGGTAATCGCGATCAATATGGGTATATATTTCAGTTGTTGTAATACTTTCATGCCCCAGCATATCTTGTACAGCCCTTAGATCAGCACCGCCTTCAACAAGGTGGGAGGCGAAACTATGTCTAAAGGTATGAGGACTGATTATCTTCTGTAACCCAATTTTCTGAGCAAGCTCCTTAATGATCAGAAAGATCATCACCCTGGACAAAGCCGAACCTCTTCTGTTCAGAAATACAATATCCTCATTTCCATTCTTGATCTTAATATGTGGTCTAATGGAATCCAAATAAAGCCTGAGATGTTTGATCGCCTGTTGTCCAATCGGAATCAGTCGTTCTTTGCTACCTTTTCCTTCTACTTTGATAAACTCTACGTCTAGAAACAAATTGGATATCTTGAGATTGACAAGTTCGGATACACGCAATCCACAGCCATATAAAACTTCAATAATTGTTTTATTGCGCTGTCCCTCCGTAGAAGAGAGATCTATTGCAGCTATCACTTGATCGATCTCATGAATACTCAGTACACTGGGGAGTTTCCTCGCTAGGCGTGGTGCTTGTAGCAATTCAGTTGGATTATTATCCAGTTCATGTTCAATGATCAGAAAGCTAAAAAAGGTTTTTAGTCCGGATATCAAGCGGGATTGTGTGAATGGCGAGATATTGAATTCCTGTAACCATTGCAGAAAATCTTGAATATCCTTTCGTACGATTTTATTTAAAACGAGTCCGTTGTCCTCACAATAGATCTGGAATTTGGAGACATCGTTGAGGTAAGCCTCTATCGAATTAATGCTCAAACCCCGCTCGAACTTTAGAAATTGCTCGAATTCTTTTTTAATGACCTGCCAGTTGCTAAAATCCATTTGCAACAAAATTACAATTAACTATTGTTCTTTTCGAAAGATATTCTGTATTTTTAAACGTGCTTTTTACAAACCATGAGCAATCGTAAAGAGACGCTCGATCCCACATGGAATATTAATAAATATTATTTATCCGTATATTACTATTTATCGGGACAATTGGTCTTCAGTTCCGTTTACCCTAATATAAACAATTAGCAAAAAATAACTGACTAAAAAAAATAGAGATTTTTTTGTATGAAATTCATTAAACCACTTGCATTAGCCTTTTTGCTTCCGGCTACATTTTACGGCGTAGAGGCAAAAATGCCTACTACTTTAACGGCACATGCCAGGGCTATTCTATCGCAGGATAGTTTGGCCTTAAACCAAAAGTTACCTTTCGACAATGAAGTTGTCACTGGTAAATTGAAAAATGGATTTACATATTTTATCCGCAAAAATACAGAGCCGAAGGGGCGCGTTACCATGTATTTGGGTATGAAAGCTGGTTCAATCCTAGAAAACGAAAAACAGCTCGGGTTGGCGCACTTTTTAGAGCACATGAACTTTAATGGCCTGAAGCATTTTCCAAAAAATGAACTTGTTAATTACCTTCAGAAAGCTGGTGTACGGTTTGGTTCGGATCTGAATGCTTATACGAGCTTTGATCAGACCGTCTATCAATTACCTATCCCATCTGATGATCCGGAATTACTAAAAAATGGATTGCAAGTCATGCGTGATTGGGCGCAGGATGCCCTATTGGATGGGGAAGAGATTGATAAAGAGCGTGGTGTAATTTTGGAAGAGAAGCGTGGCGGAAGGGGCGTGCAACAACGTCTACAAGATCAGTATTTTCCGATGGTGCTCAACGGATCTCTTTACTCTAAACGTATGCCGATTGGTACGGAAGAAATTTTAAAGACTTTTCCGTATACTGAAATACGCAAATTTCATCAGGACTGGTATCGTCCAGATCTGCAGGCACTCATTATTGTAGGTGATATTGATCCTAAAGCGATCGAAGAAAAGGTGAAAGTATTATTTTCGGATATGACAATGCCGAAAAAGGTGCTTCCACGCAAAGAGTACAAGGTTGATTTATTGAATAAAAACCAGTTTTTGACTATTTCGGATCCAGAATTGCCTTATACTGTTGCTCAGGTCTTAATCAAAAATGAGAAAGATAAGGTTGTGACTGTCGGAGACTACCGTAATGAATTACTCAAAAATATTTTCAATCAGATGATTGCTGGCCGTTTTTCTGAACTGATGCAGCAACCGAATCCACCTTTTATGCAAGCGGGCGGTAGTATTGGTGATTTTGTAGCGAATTTAAATACCTTCTCTTTATTGGTTGTGCCTAAACCGGGGGAACTGGAGTCTGGATTTAAGGCCATGCTGACTGAATTTGAGCGTATCCAAAAATATGGTTTCACGCAGACAGAATTGGATCGCGCGCTTGCCGATATGAAGAAAGGAAATGAAATGGCATATATCGAGCGGGATAAGAAGAAATCTGACAGCTATGTCAACCGTTACCTGAGCTACTTTATCGACAACGAGCCTGCCTTGAGTAACGAAGAGTCCTACAGATTAACGAAACAATTATTACCCACATTAAAACTGGAAGAGGTAAATGGTCTGGTCAAAAAATATTACACCGATTTAAATCGTGACATATTGATTATGGGGCCAGAAAAGGAAAAAGCAAACCTGCCTACAGAACAAGCGGTTTTGGGATGGGTGAAGGCGGTCGAAGATAGTCCGGTTTCTGCTTATGAGGATAAGGTTTCTAATCTTCCTTTGCTTTCCAAAGAACCTACTAAAGGTACGATCGTGTCTTCAAAGGATATTGGAGCTGTTCAAGCCAAAGAATTGGTTTTGAACAATGGCGTGAAGGTGATTTTAAAACCTACAGACTTTAAAAATGACGAAATCCAGATTCTGGCCTATAGCCCCGGGGGAACGTCGTTGTATACTGATGCTGATTACTTCTCCGCTTCAAATGCATCTTCATTGGTCGATGCGAGTGGTGTCGGGCAGATGAGCAATGTGGAGCTGACAAAATATCTTGCCGGAAAAGAGGTGTCGATTTCACCCTATATCTCAGAACGATATGAGGGTCTTTCAGGTAGCACGGACAAAGAGGGCTTGAAAAATGCTTTTGAATTAATCTATGGCTATTTTACGGAGCCTCGTTTGGATGCTGATGTTTTTCAAAGTACAATGACAAGAGCAAAAGGATCTTTGGAAAATAGATTGAGCGATCCAAATAATGTTTTTTCAGATAAAGTGAAGGCGGTGCTCTATGGGAATAACGTTCGCCGACAAAATGCTACTGTCGAGACGCTTACAAAAATTGATCGTGATCGTGCATTGGCAATTTATAAAGAGCGATTTGCAGATGCTTCAGATTTTGTATTTACTATTGTAGGATCATTTGATGAAAATGAAATTAAACCCTTTATTGAGACCTATCTTGCTTCCCTGCCTGCAGTCAAACGAGGAGAGAATTACAAAGACTTAAATATTCTGGAACCGAATAAAGGGGAGCGTGTGGTTGTTCATAAAGGTAAAGAAGAAAAAGCAAGTACCCAATTGGCTTATTACGGTGACTATAGCTATAGTGAAAGTGAGAATGTCAATATGGAAGCTTTAGAAAGTGTCTTGACAATCAAATTGCTTGAACGACTGCGCGAGAAAGAAGGTGGTGTTTACGGTGTTGGTGCTCGTGCCAGCTTCGGTAAATTACCTAAAGCACGCTATGCCTTTTCTATTGGTTTTGGTTCAGCAGTGGATAAAGCTGACACACTGATTAGTTCGGCTTTGGACGAAGTGAAAAAAATTCAGGATCAAGGCCCGGATAAGGTGGATATCGAGAAATTTGTCGCTGAACAAAAAAGACAGAACGAATTAAACTTGCGGGAGAACAGCTATTGGCTGAATTATATTTCCAGTTCTTATCAAAATGATTTGGATATCAATAGATATACGCGTCGGATGGAAAACTTGAATAAAGTTACACCGAAGTCAGTGCAGGAGATAGCTGAGAAATATCTGAAGAAAGAACGACTTTTCGAATTTATTTTGATGCCAGATTCTAAATAAAGAATATTCTTAGGGATGTACCGGAGAAGGATAAGGGCTGTTTATTACCATAGACAGCCTTTATTATTTCATAAAAAAATCCCAATCATTTCTGATTGGGATTGCCAAAAATTTCAATAAATATCTCTTTTAACCTAAATAAGATTTTAAGATTTTGCTTCTTGACGTGTGTCTCAAACGTTGAAGAGCCTTGTCTTTAATCTGACGCACGCGTTCACGTGTCAAATTGAATTTCTCGCCGATTTCTTCGAGCGACAATTGGTGATTGGAGCCTAATCCAAAAAATAGAACGATGATTTCACGTTCACGCTCTGTTAAAGTTGCCAATGATCGCTTGATTTCTTCTGAAAGAGATTCATCAATTAAAGAACTATCCGTGTCTGGATCATGGTTTTCCAATACATCCAAGAGTGTGTTTTCTTCACCTTGAACAAATGGTGCATCCATAGATACATGACGGCCAGAGTTACTTAAGGTATCCGAAACCTTGTCAACCGTGGTTTCAAGGATATCTGCCAATTCTTCTGGAGATGGTTCCCGCTCGTATTCTTGTTCTAGTTTTGAGAAAGCCTTACTGATTTTGCTTAGAGAACCTACCTGGTTCAATGGCAGACGTACGATACGTGATTGTTCAGCAATTGCCTGAAGAATAGATTGGCGAATCCACCAAACGGCATAAGAAATAAATTTAAAACCCTTTGTTTCGTCAAAACGTTTAGCTGCTTTAATTAAGCCCAGGTTGCCTTCATTGATTAAATCACCTAAGGTCAATCCTTGATTTTGATATTGTTTTGCTACTGATACTACGAAACGAAGGTTG
>JAQZAZ010000258.1 GCA_029239355.1 Sphingobacterium sp. | reverse complement strand
GATTGCCATGTTTTTAGGTTTTTTTGCCTTGCAATATGTTTTTGGAGAAAACCCGGCTAAGGAAATTAGCTATAGTGATTTTGAAACACGCATGTTAAAAACCGGAGCTGTTGAGCGTCTGGAAGCATATAAGAAAAATGATCTTGTCGAGGTGGAAGTCTATCTAAAAAAAGGCTGGAAAGACAACCCCAGTTTTAAAGACGTAGCCAAGAACAGTGATCCAATTCCAAGTCTTGCCGGTCAGGAAGAAACGGGCCCCCAATATATCTTTAAAGATGCTTCGGCAGAGGTGTTGGAGAAGAAGTTAGCTGCATCACAAGATGAGCTGGCTCCGGGTACACCTAAGGTACAATTGAAATATGCTGATCGTTCCAATCCATGGGCAAGCTGGTTTGTGACATTTATGTTGCCATTATTGGTATTGGCTGCAATCTGGATTTTCTTGATGCGCCGCATGGGTGGTGGAGCAGGTGGCGGCGGTGGCGCGATCTTTAACATCGGTAAATCCAAAGCACAGTTATTTGACAAAGAATCACAGATCAATATTACTTTTAACGATGTTGCTGGCTTAGAAGAAGCAAAACAAGAGGTAATGGAAATCGTAGATTTCTTAAAAAATCCACGTAAATACACGAACCTAGGGGGTAAAATTCCGAAAGGAGCATTGCTTGTAGGCCCTCCGGGAACAGGTAAGACCTTATTGGCAAAAGCTGTTGCAGGAGAAGCACAAGTACCTTTCTTCTCTTTATCGGGTTCGGACTTCGTTGAGATGTTTGTGGGTGTCGGTGCCTCACGTGTGCGTGATTTGTTCAAACAAGCCAAAGAGAAAGCACCTTGTATTATCTTTATTGATGAGATTGATGCAATCGGCCGCGCCCGTGGTAAAAACTCAATGATGGGCGGTAACGACGAACGTGAAAATACATTGAACCAGTTACTGGTAGAAATGGATGGTTTTGGGACGGACTCCGGCGTTATTATTCTAGCCGCGACAAACCGTATCGATGTATTGGATACAGCTTTATTGCGTCCGGGACGTTTCGATCGTCAGATTTCAATTGATAAACCAGATTTGATAGGTCGTGAGCATATTTTTAAAGTGCATTTAAAACCATTGAAATTATCTGCAGAGGTAGATGCCAAAAAATTATCAGCACAGACGCCAGGTTTTGCGGGAGCAGAGATCGCTAATGTGTGTAACGAAGCTGCGTTGATTGCTGCACGTAAAAACAAATCTGAGATAGATATGCAGGATTTTCAAGATGCCGTAGATCGTGTGATTGGTGGTCTTGAGAAAAAGAATAAAATCATATCTCCAGAGGAGAAACGTATTGTTGCTTATCACGAGGCGGGACACGCCATTGCGGGTTGGTTTTTAGAACATGCCGATCCTTTGGTAAAAGTATCTATTGTTCCGCGTGGAGTAGCTGCGTTGGGATATGCACAGTATCTTCCACGTGAGCAGTTCTTATATACAACCGAACAGCTGGTTGATAGTTTGTGTATGACGATGGGAGGGCGTGTTGCGGAAGATATTACTTTCGGAAGAATCTCAACAGGTGCCCAGAATGACTTGGAACGTATTACACAACTTTCCTATGCCATGATTGCCATTTACGGTATGAATGATAAAGTTGGCAATGTGTCTTTCCGCGACAGCTCGGAAGCGTCTTTCCAAAAACCATATTCTGACAAAACGGCAGAGCTGATTGATGCTGAAGTTCGTAATCTGATCACAGACGTTTACGCACGGACAAAGCAACTTTTATTGGACAAACGTGAAGGCTTGATTAAGATTGCAGAGAAACTCTTAGAAAAGGAAATTCTTTTCCAATCGGATCTTGAAGAAATATTAGGTAAACGTCCTTTCGATACCAAGACAACTTACGATGAGTTTGTTAACGGTGCCGATGGCGGCGGTGTTCCGCAAACTGATTTGCCATTGGATGTTCATCCAGAGGAAGCTACTTCAAAAGATGAACAACGTTTGGATAATCAATCAGGGAGTTTAAACTAATTTAGATTTTGCAGCGCTAGAGCTCTTCTAGCGCTGTATTTATAGTCCTATCGAGCCATGAACGTAAAGAACGCAACAGCGAAGGAGGTAATGTTAAAACGCATACGTCAGGCATTGCTTCAAAAAAATGACAATCCACATCCTAATTTCAAAGAAACACCTCTTTACAAACAAGAGGACGAATTGGTGGATCTTGTTTTTGTTCGTGAGTTCACAGCCGCAGGTGGCAAATTTCTTTATTGTGATGGCGAAATTGGCCTCATCGAGAATTTGATTACATTGACAGAGGTCAATAATATAAAAAATATCTATGCCTGGGAACAGGGGATACAAAACCTATTAAGTCCCTATGGCTTCCCTTTTTTCAAAACAGAGAAAGACTTCGAATCGGCCAATGCGAGCATTACCTCATGTGAAGCATTGATCGCACGCAATGGCAGTATCATGGTGAGCAATGCGAATGCTTCTGGACGTCGTCTGAGTATCTATCCGCCGATTCACATCGTTATAGCTAAAGCTTCTCAATTGGTTTGGGATCTGAAAGATTCCTTGGCTTATATGCAAAAGCGTTACGGGCAGGAGATTCCAACAATGATCTCAACCATCACAGGACCTTCGCGGACAGCGGATATTGAGAAGAGGCTGGTATTTGGCGCTCATGGCCCCAAAGAGCTATACGTTTTACTTTTAGAGGATCGTTTCTAACTATGCTGACTCATTACTTACAACAAACGCCCGTAGCGAGCGTCATTTTCTTTTTTACACTTGTCACAAGTATTTATACTTTTTCTCATGAGCAGCTTTATGGCAAGTTGATGTTGCATCCTTATAGCATCGCCCGTAAGCAACGCTTGTATACCATACTGACAAGTGGTTTTATCCATAAGGACTGGGGGCACCTCCTGTTCAATATGATCACCTTCTATTATTTTGCGTTCGGGCTGGAGCAGATGTTGGCACAGGCAAGCATCTATGGACATCTTCTCTTTGCTGTCATTTATTTAGGCAGTCTGCTGCTGAGTGACATTCCAACCATTATTCAGCAGAAAAATAATTATGGTTATTATAGTTTGGGGGCTTCGGGAGCGATCTGTGCCGTTTTATTCAGTTACATCCTCTTTAATCCAAAGATGACTATCGGTGTGATGATGATCATTCCAATGCCCGCCTATTTATTTGCCTTTCTGTTTTTGGGGTATTGTATCTGGGCTTCCAAAAAAGCGCAAGACGGAATTAACCATGATGCACATTTCTATGGTGCATTATCAGGGTTGATCCTGACGATTATCTGCTTCCCCTGGGTCATAAAACATTGCTTAGCGCAGTTTTAAAATTTTCCGCCCCAGGTTTCCCGATCCAAATTCCTGTATTGGATTGCTTCAGCGAGATGGTGGTTTTCAATTGTGGGGCTATTTTCCATGTCGGCGATAGTACGCGCAACTTTTAATATTCGATCATAAGCCCTTGCCGAAAGATTTAGACGATCGATAGCTGTTTTAAGCAGTTTCTTTTGAGATTCGCCAACGTGACAGATGTCTCTTGTTAACTTGGTGCTCATATGTGCATTGCAATGGACTTCAGGATGAGATTCGAACCGTTTTTTTTGAATTTGTCTTGTCTGGACGACACGATTGCGAACAGTCAGGCTATTTTCACAGGGTTGAGAAGCACTCAGTTCGTCGAACTGAACAGGCGTGACTTCTACATGTAGGTCGATCCGATCCAATAAAGGTCCTGATATTTTACTTAAATAACGTTGGACGGTGTTACTGCCACAGATACATTCCTTCTCGGGATGATTAAAATATCCACAGGGGCAGGGGTTCATTGCTGCAATTAGCATAAAACTTGCGGGATAGTCTATGGTTAATTTTGCCCGAGAAATAGTGATATTCCGGGATTCGAGCGGTTGTCGCATGACTTCAAGGACACTTCGTTTAAATTCGGGGAGTTCATCCAAAAATAAAACTCCATGATGCGAAAGTGAAATTTCGCCGGGTTGCGGATTAGAACCGCCTCCTACCATTGCTACATCAGAGATGGTATGGTGGGGAGCGCGGAATGGTCGTATAGTTAATAATGCGTCTTTGGCTTTGAGATTTCCTGAAACAGAATGAATTTTGGTTGTTTCCAAAGATTCGGTCATACTGAGTGGTGGTAGAATAGTTGGTAACCTTTTTGCCAACATAGTCTTTCCTGCTCCTGGAGGACCTATAAGAATGACATTATGTCCTCCGGCAGCGGCTATTTCCAACGCTCTCTTTATATTTTCCTGTCCACGAACATCCGAGAAGTCGATCTCATACTTATTTGTCCCCACATTGAAGGAGGATGATATATCCACTTTGGTTGGAACAATGCTTTTTGAGTTATTGAGGAACTGTACTACTTCCGTAAGATTTTCGACAGCAATCACATCAATTCCGCTGACAATAGCGGCTTCCAATGCATTCTGTTGTGGAAGTATAATTCCTTTAAAGCCATCATTGAGTGCTTGTAAGGCAATAGATAAGGCTCCTCTAATAGGTTTAATGCTGCCGTCTAAGGACAATTCGCCCAGGATAAGGTAATGTTCCAATAACACATTGCTGAGTTGTCCTGAGGAAGCCAGTATGCCAATGGCGATCGATAGATCATAGCTAGAGCCTTCTTTTCTGATGTCCGCTGGTGCCATGTTGACCACAATTTTTTGTCTTGGCATGTGAAGTTGACAGGAAGTAATGGCACTTTCAATACGTCTTAGGCTTTCTTTGACAGCATTGTCAGGAAGTCCGACGATATAATAATGGAGTCCGGTAGAGACAACTACCTCAACTGTTATGGTGCACGCCTCAATACCATAGACGGCGCTACAATAAGTTTTGTTCAGCATGAATTTTATAATCGGTTGATTTAAAGATACTAAATATAAAATTAAAAATGATAATGCTTTAAGGAATTATTGTAATTCGATAGCGAATTGTTGAAAAATGATTATATTGTAATTATATGGATTCTGGTAAATAATAGATAATTGCGTTATTTGGCAAACGATTTGCTTTACAAATTGTATTATTATCGAAGACTAGATTCATCGAATAATAGAATTAGAACTTTAAAACGAAAAAGAAATGAATGACACAAGTAAAGTAGCTTTGGCGTTGTTGGCAGGTCTTGCTGCAGGTGCAGCTTTAGGA
>JAQZAZ010000257.1 GCA_029239355.1 Sphingobacterium sp. | reverse complement strand
AATAACGTCTTGTGGTCGATTCATCATAAATTTAACCATTTCTTTTTCAGAATCGGTCAATTGATCATAATGCATCTTTACACTTAACTCAAATTCCATGCCATTCCGCCCTGTATAGTCAATATTTTTCAGTCAACACTTTTATAAATAAATACAATCTTGTCTCTATGTAAAGAAAAGATGTGACTTCTGTTGCTGAAACTTCCATCATTGTTCGTTTTCAGTATACCGCAAAAAAGACTAGCAAGAGAAGATTTCTCACAAGTCATGTTCGTTAATTATTCTTCAATAAGATAAATGGCTGCTTCATACGGTCGGAGCTCTAAGTTGCCCAGCACTTTCTTCGTATCATGATAATTCGATAGAAGCAATTCACCTGAACATTTTCTTAACTCTTTAGGTAAAATAAAGTTCACCTTGCTTTCCGAAAACGAACAGATCACCACTAATTTTTGCTTTTCAAGCAGACGCATATAGCCATAGACTTCCGAGTCAGTGAGATTAATGAGTTTATAAGTTCCATCAACCACCACCGGTAGCTCTTTGCGAAGGCGAATCAGTTCCTTATAATGATAGTAAACAGAGTCCTTATCTTCCAGACAATTTTCTACATTGATCGTTTTATTATCCGGACTAAAATCAATCCATGGTGTTCCGGTCGTAAATCCGGATTTCTCACTTCCGTCCCAAGGCACCGGCGTCCGTGCGTTATCTCTGGACTTCAAAAAAATTGATTTTTTTATATAGGATTCCGGAAGTCCTTTCGCTTCAAAGTCCTTCTTTACGCCAATTGTTTCAATATCCTTATAGTGATCAAAAGAATCAAAGCGAACATTACGCATGCCCAGCTCTTCTCCTTGATAAATATAAGGTGTGCCTTTCATCATATGAAGAAGTGTTCCCAACATTTTCGCCGACTCCACGCGATATTTCGTGTCATTTCCAAAACGGGTGACTGCGCGCGGTTGATCATGATTGCTCCAGTAAAGCGAATTCCATCCGTGACCATCCAGCTTGCACTGCCATTCCGTCATGACGTCTCGCAAATCGCTCATTTTAAAACGAACATCTGAAAACTTTCCATACGGTCCGTAGTCAAGATGCATATGATCAAAATGAAAGACCATATTTAATTCTTCGCGACCCGGGTCCGTGTATAAAATCGCTTGATCGCTATTCGTATTCGCTGTTTCGCCCACAGTCATGATGTTGTATTTGCTTAACACTTCCTGATGCATTTCATGGAGAAATTCATGAACACGCGGTCCATTAGATGCCCCGATATAATAGGACTTGGTATAGACCGCATCATCCGGTGCATCCGGCCAATCCTGTCGTTTGCTAATCAGACTAATGACATCCATTCGGAAACCGTCAATACCGAGTTCAAACCAGAACTTCATCATGTCATAGATGGTTAGGCGAACCTTTGGATTTTCCCAGTTTAAATCAGGCTGCTCTTTTGCGAACAAATGGAGATAATATTGGCCGCGACTTTCCACATACGTCCAGGCGGTGCCGCCAAAGGTGGAGCCCCAATTCGTTGGCGCGCTTCCATCTTCTTTCGGATCTTTCCAAATGTAAAAATCAGAATACTCGTTATCTCGCGACTCACATGATTTTTTAAACCATTCATGTTGATCGCTCGTATGATTAACAACCAAATCCATAATAATTTTGATGCCTAAACAATGCGCTTCTTTCAAAAGTCGTTTGAAATCATCCATTGTCCCATATTCAGGATTGATTTGAAAGTAGTCTGAAATGTCGTATCCATTATCCACTAGCGGTGACTGATAAATCGGATTCAGCCAGATAACATCAATGCCCAAATCGGCTAAATAAGGGAGTTTTTCAATGATTCCATTTAAATCACCCATACCGCTTCCCGTTGTGTCTTTAAAACTTTGCGGGTAGATTTGATAAACGACGCCTTTCTTCCACCAGTCTTTTTCCATCGTTTCCTCCTTACTCATCATCTTCAGACATGTTTGCTACAAAATCATTTACATAGGCAAGCTGTTCTTTTGCTTCATTTAGAGCCGAACGAATCTGATCCGCAGTTAGATAGGCAGAATCAGGGCTCAAGACTAAAGACATAATAATCGGTAAATTCATCCCCGTAATCACATGGACATGAGGACGAGTGATATAGCGGGAGAATGCTTGATTAACCGATCCTCCTAATAAATCTGTAAAGATCACTACTTCGTCTTCTTCTTTTATTTCTTTAAATAGTTCTTCAATTTCTTCCTGAATCGGTGTGTTTTTTAGGTAAGCAGAAAGCGCGTGAACATTGCCTTGACCTCCTGTTATATAGTTGAGGGTATCTTTTACCCCTTCTGCCATTTTGTGATGACTGGCAATAATAAATTTTCGCATCCACTTCGTTTCCTTTCTTTATTAGAATGAGACAAAGTGTCTCAGCCAACATCTTTTAAACGCCTAAAATGCCGAAGAATGAGCAAACCAGTGCCAATCCAATAACTATGAAAATGATTTGCGTCACACTAAATTTTTTCGAAGCAATTAATTTGTAGACAACAAAAGTTAACACTGCTGGAAGTAACGCCGGCATAATTTTGTCTAAGATTTCTGTTTGAATTGGCAGTGTAACTTTTCCGGTTTTAAATTCAATGGGAATATTCATTTTCACAACGGAAGGAATCAATGCGCCAACTACTGTTAAGCCCATAATTGACGCTGCTTCGGTGAAGACATTTAACTTATCGCCAAGAGCAGTGATTAATTTCAATCCGGATGTGTGACCCAGTTCGAATAATTTCACACGGAAAAAGAAGAAGAAAACATTTAACAGTAACCAAATAATCGCGCCGGTTGGGTTTCCTTGCAACCCCATGTAACCGGCAATTGATCCCATGATCGTTGGATAAAGCACCCAAACCAGTGTGTCACCGACGCCGGCTAATGGTCCCATCATCCCCGTTTTAAATGCCTGAACGGCGTCTTTTGACTTAATGCCATCTTTTTGTTCCATCGCTACGGTGGCACCTAAGAGTAAGTTCGCCATCCATGTCGTGGTATTGAAATAATTAAAGTGATTATTTAAAGAGGCTTTATAGTCTTCGTCTTTTTTATGGATTTTTCGTAAAACCTTGCTTAACCCATACACGACTGCAGGACCTTGTTGATTTTCATAGTTAAATGTATTACAAGCCATAAACATATAACGAATGGCTGCTTTTCGAATGTCCTTTTTCGTTACTGAATCGTTTGTTTTCTCTGTTTTATTCATCAAAATCATCTCCTTCACCTAGTGCATCCGCATCCGCAACTCCAGCTGTTGCCGGAGCTTTTTTCATATTTTGCGTGAAATAGTAATAAGCAAAGGCAAAACCTAAGATTGCAATGCCCAAGATAGGTAAGTGAAGATACGCAGAAATTACAAATCCTATTAAGAGCATGGTTAAGTATTTTTTAACAGGCATGAATTGAAGCAATAATGCAATTCCGACTACAGGGAGCATTGATCCGGCAATGGATAAGCCGTCTGTGAACCATTTTGGCACAACATCGAGAATCAACCGGACAAGCTTATCACCAAATAACACGCAAAGTGCTGTTGGTACTGCTGTCGTTAAACCGAAGATTAGCGGTCCAATCCAAAAAATGCGTTCCATCTTCTTGAATTTCCCTTGATTTAACGCCTTTTGAGCTGCATGAGAAACATATGAATTCAATAATTTTCCTAAAACATCTAATTGGATGCCTAACATGCCAACGGGTACACCCACTGCCAAGGCAATCGCTTTTGCATGTGCCACATCTTGAGTTGTACGAATCGCAACATAAATCCCTACAAGTGTTGCAAGACCATAGTTCGGTACGGATGAACCGCCAATATTGGCTACCCCTAAAGCCATTAATTGGAAGGTTCCGGCTATAACCATCGCTGTGGGAACATCACCCATAATAACGCCTGCAATCATCCCGATAATGGCAGGAAACCAAGTGGTAATGACAAAGCCCTGTTGGTCAAGAACCATCCAGAAGGCTAACGCTATGATGAGTATTCCTTGAATAATTTCCATCTTTTCTCCTCTTCCCAGTCTTATATTCTTTTCTAATAAAACACGTTTTTTTATAAAAATTCGTCCTCCACCTAAGCGAAGGTGATCATAACCAATCAGATGGTAGGTACGAATCTCCATCTAATTTTCCGCTTGCTGAAACATGTTTACTTGTCATTTAATATAGGTTTCTAGCGGTTCTTCAGCTTCTCCCGGTACAAAGTGAAATGTGACTGGAATTCCTTTTTCCTTTAAAGCTTTCAAGTCAGAAACTTCTTTTTCATTTACAGAAACCATTTTCTTCAGCGTTTTTTTACCTTCACCATCAAAGATAATGCCTACGTTAACTTTCGGAATGCGGACGCCTCCTTCTGCAAGCTTTAATAATGTTTCGGGCTCACGAACAATTAATAAAACGTTATGGCTGTCATATTTTCCATCATTAAAGTTAGCAATTGCCGTTTTCGTATTAATGATCGACATTCCTGTTCCTGCAGGTTTACTCATGCGCATAGCTGTTTTTTGAACTTCATCTTTACTCACTTCATCATCAACGACCATCAACCGTTTTGCTTTTGTATGCGCTGCCCATTGTGTGACGACAATACCATGAATCAAACGCTGATCAATTCGTGCTAGTACTAATCCCATTTTCTATTCCCCCTATGTGAATACGCTTTCTTTTTTGACGAGTAAAGAATACCATGATATGAAAGCGTGAACAATGGATTTCCAGGGTATCGGGAAATGAACGATCACAGCGAGAAAAGAGTCAAAGCAAGGGGAAATTTCCCCGAATTTGTTACAGACAACTTTAAGATCAAGCCCGCTTTGGATCACCTCTCTGCATGAACCTTTTGAGATAGCCCTTGTGGTTTAAACGTTTATAGACCTTGAAGAAACATATATTGAGAATTCGGCTGATTATGGAAAAAAACATTGGTGTCACCCATCAATGCGTGATCATACGATCAAAATGGACCGCAAATTCTTCATAGAAACTCCTACTGCAGTAGGATGATAGGATAGGCTTGCGCCCATTGGCTGAATAATTCATAGTCATGTATAATCGACTTAATTGATGAAGCCGGGGTCGAAAATAATGAAAATCGCAATCTGTGATGATGACAAAACGCAAAGAGAATACTTGGCAGCCCTCGTAAGAGAATGGGCGAAAAGAAGCAAC
>JAQZAZ010000256.1 GCA_029239355.1 Sphingobacterium sp. | reverse complement strand
GTTAGAAATAGTTTTAGAAATACCTTTTTATCGCATGAGTAAAGGAAAGTTAGGCGAAAAAATATCGCAATTTAAGATTGTAGAGGAGTTAAAAGCTAAAGGCTTATATGCCTATTTTAGACCTATTCAATCAAAGCAAGATACCGAGGTAAAAATCGATGGTAGACGTGTATTGATGTTTGGTTCTAACTCTTATTTGGGGTTAACGACTGATATACGTATTATAAAAGCAGCGCAAGATGCTTTGGAGAAGTATGGTACTGGATGTGCTGGATCGCGTTTCTTAAACGGTACGTTGGATATTCACGTAGAACTGGAAGAAAAATTATCTGCTTATGTAGGTAAAGAGGCTGCGATTCTTTTTAGTACCGGATTTCAATCAAATCTTGGACCATTGTCCTGTCTGATGGGACGTAATGATTATATTTTGCTGGATGAGCGTGATCATGCATCTATTATTGATGGAAGTCGTTTGTCGTTTGCAAAAGTCATCAAATACGCTCACAACAATATGGAAGATTTACGTGCCAAATTAGCTAGGTTGCCAGAAGAAAGCGCGAAGCTTATTTGCACCGACGGTATCTTTAGTATGGAAGGTGATATTGTTAACTTACCGGAGCTTACGGCAATTGCTAATGAGTTTGATGCTGCTGTAATGGTGGATGACGCACATAGTTTGGGGGTTATTGGGCACAAGGGGGCTGGTACAGCATCACATTTTGGCCTTAATAACGATGTGGATTTAATCATGGGTACGTTCAGTAAGTCATTAGCTTCTTTAGGTGGATTCGTAGCAGGTGATGCTGATGTTATTGACTATCTGAAACACAATGCACGTTCAGTAATGTTTAGTGCTTCAATGACGCCAGCATCTGTGGCTTCTACATTGAAAGCATTGGAGATCATTCAGAATGAACCAGAGCATATTGAAAAACTGTGGAAAAATACGGATTATGCCAAAGCACAATTATTAGATCATGGCTTTGATTTGGGTGCTACGGAAAGTCCTATTTTGCCGATATTTATTCGTAGCAATGAAAAAACCTTCTGGGTAACTAAAATGCTGCAAGATGATGGCGTATTTGTTAATCCAGTTGTTTCTCCGGCAGTTCCTGCTGAGGAGTCTCTAATTCGTTTTTCATTGATGGCGACACATACTTATGATCAAATTGACGAGGCAATCGAAAAGATGGTTAAAGTATTCAAACAAGCTGAAGTTGAAACATTAATATAAAATCTAATCGTATATGATTCAGATTGTACCCGTTGAAACAAAGAAACAAAGACGGTTGTTTATAGATTTCCCTCATAGTCTCTATGCGGGAAATCCTAATTATGTACCAGCCTTATTTCTTGAACAAGAAGACCTGCTTTCTCCTAATAAGCATCCTTTCTATAAACATTCTCAAGCACAACCTTTTCTAGCTTATCGTGATGAAAAAATAGTTGGCCGAATCTGTGCGATTTGGAACAACAATCACAATGCATTTAATCATGTCAATGAAGGGCAATGGGGCTTTTTTGATTGTATTGACGATCAAGAGGTCGCAAATACATTGTTTGAAACTGCTGAGAAATGGGTAAAAGCAAAAGGTGGAAATACTATTGTTGGACCGATTAATTTATCGACCAATGACACAGTTGGGCTTTTAGTCGATGGATTCGATAGGCCTCCTGTGGCGATGATGCCTTACAATTTTCCTTATTACATAGATTTGATTACCAATGCCGGTTATGGGCATAAGGTCGATCTTCGGGCATATCTGGTGATGGAGCAGACTGCTGATAAGCGATCTGTGATGCTATTGGATAGGTTGGAGGAACGCTTAAAGAGGTCTGGCATCACACTACGCCAATTTAATGTAAAGGATTTTAAAAACGAAGCTGCGAAGGTTCGGGATATCTATAATAGAGCTTGGGATAAAAACTCTGGATTTGTGCCAATGACGGAGGAAGAATTTAATTATACGGCTAAAGATCTAAAAATGATCCTTGATCCACGTTTTGCCATTGTCGCAGAGAAAGATGGTGAACTTGTTGGTTTTGGCTTAGGTATTCCCGATATCAATCAAATTCTTATCAAAGTGAAGAAAGGTCGTTTACTTCCTACGGGTATTTTTAAGCTGTTGTTCGGAAAGAAAAAAATCAATTTGCTACGGGTGTTGATGTTGGGTGTATTGGAGGATTATCGCAAGCTTGGTATTGAGGCTTGTTTGTATGGCCGAATTATTAAAGAATCGAAAGGTTCCAATATAAAGGGGGCTGAATGTTCATGGATGTTGGATCATAATTATATGATGAATCATGCTATTGAACAAATGAATGGAGAATTGTACAAACGTTATCGTTTGTATCAAAAATCATTATGATAGAGAAAATATTGATCACTGGAGCGAGTGGTTTTGTAGGCTATCATTTGACAAGAGCAGCTAAGGAAGCAGGGATGGAAGTGCATGCTGCTGTAAGGAAGTCTAGTGATGTTTCGGAGATTCGTTCTGTTGTGGATAAATTTGTTTATCCTGATTTTGCTAACGAAGCGTCTATCAAAGCATTGCTGGAGGCTGAAAATTATACCTATGTCGTACATGCGGCGGCAATGACGCGTGCCAAGCGTGAGGAAGATTTAGAAAAGGTCAATGTTGACTATACTAAGAATTTGGCATCCGCTTGTTTTTCTCTGAAAAATCCAATCAGTAGATTTGTTTTTGTTAGTAGCTTGGCAGCCATAGGCCCTGTCTCTTATCATTCGGATTTAATTAAGGAATGTAATCCTTATTGTCCAGTGACGACCTATGGTCGCAGCAAAAGGAAGGCAGAACTCGCATTGCGTGATTTTGATGATCAACCATTAACAATATTAAGGCCTACCGCCGTATATGGTCCAAGAGAAAAAGATATTTTTATTCTTTTCAAGACAATGAACGGGGGAATGGATGCTTATGTTGGTCGATCGCCCCAAAAGTTAAGTTTTATTTATGTAGCTGACCTGGTCCAAGCGATTTTGAATGCTTGCCGTTTTGATCAAGGCGGAAAAAACAGCTATAACCTAAGTGATGGGCACATATATGATCGTTATGAAATGGCCAAAATTTTCAGGGAGTTCACGCAGAAGAAAATGATCCGGATGCATATTCCCTTGGGAATTGTGAAAGCAGTGGCGGTAATCTTTGAACGTTTATATAAAAATTCAAAAACAATACCTGTACTATACCCAGAGCGATTGAATGAACTTACAGCAGAAAATTGGGGCTGTGATATTTCATTGGCGCAAAGTCAGATACAATACCAACCTAAATATAATTTGAGAGCGGGTTTAATGGAGGCATTGGCTTGGTATAAAGAAAATAAATGGTTATAATCACAGATAATGAGTGAGTTTAAAATAAATAAAAAGCTTTTTCAAGATCGGAAAAGAACGAATATCCTAAGTGAACCCGAACAAAAGTTGATTACATACCTAGTGCCGAGGGTTCCGAATTGGATCACTTCTGATGGCCTTACAGCGATCGGTTTTTTTGGATCCCTGATGGTTTTAGGGAGCTTTCTACTAGCAGAATATGTCGATATCCATTATTTACTGTTAGGTATTCCTGGTTTTTTTGTACAATGGTTTGGTGATTCATTGGATGGACGTATTGCATTTTATAGGAATAAATCACGCCGTTGGTATGGATTTGCACTAGATATTGTAATGGATTGGATTAGTACAGTATTTATCGGATTGGGATATGTGCTTTATACGACGGGTGATTTTAAATATCTCGGCTTTACGTTGGTCTCCTTATATGGATGGGCGATGATTATATCCCAGCTTCGGTACAGAATTACAGATAAATACACCATAGATGCTGGTATATTGGGCCCAACAGAAATTCGTGTGATTATTTCGCTGGTGATGTTATTGGAGGTATTTATGCCTGGTTCCATTAATTGGTGTGTATTTGTGATTTGCCTGTTGCTTTTTATTATTAATACAAACGATACACGTCTGTTGTTAAAATTGGGGGATGCTAAGGATAAGGAAGATAAATTGAAAAAACAACAAGAGGAGGCGGGCTAAGTATGTCTTCGAAGATTGTTACTTTTCTAAAAGCACAACTGTCCGCCTTTCTGGGCGGATTGTTTGATTTTGGTGTATATTCTGCCTGTTATAAACTGTTACATATTAGCGCGCCTTTCTCCAATGCAATCAGCGGGAGCCTTGGCGCTGTCGTAAATTTTCTGATCAATCGGTATTGGTCTTTTGGTAGCACTCAAAACTCTGTTGGTAGCCAGTTATGGAAGTTTGTGATTGTTGTCAGTGGCAGTATTCTGCTTAAATCTACTGGTATACACTTTCTGGTGGATGTTTACCATTTTAATTTTTTGTTTTCGAAGCTACTTGTCGAGTTACTTGTTTCTTTAGGCTTTAATTATACGCTTCAACGCTTTTGGGTTTTTAGAACCGAAAAGGAATAATTTGCGATATATCAATTGAACGGCTCTGCTTTACCCAGTAAATTGTTTTTTATTACTTTTTCAGAGCCACCATGCACTATTTTTTTTCATGTTTTAGAATTTCAGGATCAGAAGCTGTAGCTAAATAGGGGTCTATCCTTGCTTGCTACAAATTATTTGGAAAACGTTTGCCCTACTTGTTACGATGCCAGTTTCCAAGGACCTCTTTTTAGAATTTCATCTATATAAACGAATGTAAGGACTGTAATTTTTTAACGAGCAGCACAACCTTTAGACTATCGAGCCACTATTTTAAGTATAGCGTATATATTAGTTTAGGAATTATATCGATTTAAGTTAGCTTTTACTTGGGGTTTGTTTAGCTTTTACCTAATGAAAACCTAAACTAAACCTAAACTAAACCTAAGCTAATCCTAAGTAAATATATAATTTGGACTTTTCCATTCGGAGCAAGTAATGTTACTTTTGCTGGCTCTGCCCGTTGCTTCTTTCCGTTTTTCTGTATGTTTATTCTTCCGCCTGATATCTGTGGCTCGGCGGAAAGCTTTGAGCCGGGCATCTATCTGTTCGGCCGGATTTCTTGTACAGGTTTTCAGTTTCCCACTTCCAATCGCGATATCTACTCCCATCTGCTCCGCTCACCTCATAGCATCCGATAGTCTTTTTCTGCTGCTCGTTCCTCCGTTTAAAGGCCTGTTGGTCCTGTTTGGCAAAAATAATCGGTCAAGTTCACAGGCAGTTACGGATATATTGAAAGGAAATAAAACAAAAGGCTTGGAAGTTTGTTAGAAAACTCCCTATCTTTGCACCACTCCGCAAGGGAGGGACGGTTACTCCGGAAG
>JAQZAZ010000255.1 GCA_029239355.1 Sphingobacterium sp. | reverse complement strand
TGCACAAATCTCAAATTAGATGGCGAAAAATTTATTGATAGTTGAGTCTCCAGCGAAAGCAAAAACGATAGAAGGATATTTAGGTAGTGATTTTTTGGTAAAGTCAAGTTATGGGCATATCCGTGATCTGGTGAAAACCGATGATGCAATTAATACAGAGAATAATTTCGAACAGAAGTACGAAGTTCCCTCTGATAAAAAGGCCGTCGTAAGCGAGCTGAAAAAATTAGCTAAGGCAGCAGAAACTGTATGGCTTGCATCCGACGAGGACCGGGAGGGGGAGGCTATCTCTTGGCATTTATTTGAGACATTGGGACTGAAAGATGAAAGTACTAAACGTATTGTGTTTCATGAGATCACGAAACCAGCCATACTAAAAGCCATCGACAATCCCCGTAAAATAGATTATAATCTCGTCAACGCACAACAGGCGAGACGTGTATTAGATCGATTGGTGGGCTTTGAGTTGTCACCCGTTTTATGGAAAAAGGTGAAACCATCTTTATCTGCGGGACGTGTGCAATCTGTTGCCGTGAGGTTGATCGTCGACAGGGAGCGTGAGATTAACAAGTTTGAACCTGAGGCAGCATTTAAGATCGTTGCTTTCTTTCATACAGGTAAGGTTAAAGATAGTTTTAAAGCTGAGCTTCCACAACGGTTTGCGACAGAAGCAGAGGCTACTCAATTTTTGGAAGACTGTAAGGCGGCTTTGTTCTCCGTTAAAAATCTGGAGACAAAACCATCGAAACGTTCACCAGCAGCTCCATTTACAACTTCTACCTTACAACAGGAGGCGAGTAGAAAACTTGGATTCTCTGTGGCACGTACCATGCAAGTTGCCCAACGTTTGTATGAGTCCGGACGTATCACCTATATGCGTACCGACTCTGTCAATTTGAGTGATACTGCAATAGACGCAGCTGAAAAAGAAATTAAATCGGCATATGGTAACCAATACCATAAAGTAAGAAGATATAAAACAAAAACTTCGGGCGCACAGGAAGCGCACGAGGCTATACGTCCTACTTATTTTTCTGAACATACCATTGAAGGCGATTCTGCTGAAAAGCGATTGTATGAACTGATCTGGAAGAGAGCAATTGCTTCCCAGATGAGTGAAGCTGAATTTGAGCGGACACTAGCGAAAATTTCGATTTCCACACGTTCAGAAGATCTAAACGCTTCTGGTGAGGTGATGAAATTTGATGGTTTTCTTAAAGTCTATATGGAATCTGTAGATGATGATCAGGAGACAACCCTTGATGAGGATAGCGATAATGCAATCCTTCCACCATTGACAGTTGGTTTACAACTGACCTTGAGAAGTATGTCTGCGACGGAACGTTTTACAAGACCTCCTGCACGTTATACGGAAGCAGCATTGGTGAAGAAATTAGAGGAGCTAGGTATCGGTAGACCGTCTACCTATGCGCCAACCATTTCTACAATTCAAAATCGTGGTTATGTTGTTAAAGAAGAACGGGAAGGAAGATCACGCGACTATCGGGTATTGACCCTCGAGAATGCCGAACTGAAAGCCGTTACCAAAACAGAAATTACAGGTGCCGAAAAAGGGAAAATGTTCCCAACTGATATCGGTATTGTCGTGAATGATTTCCTTGTAGAGCATTTCAATGGTATTGTAGATTTTCACTTTACAGCGAATGTCGAGAAAGAGTTTGACGATATTGCACATGGACTGACCGAATGGACAAAGATGTTGCACGATTTCTATGGGCCTTTTCACTCTGAAGTTGAAGATACATTGGAGAATGCTGATCGTGCCAACAATGAGCGTGAGTTAGGTGTAGATCCAGTTTCAGGTAAACCCGTTTCTGTACGTATTGGAAAATTTGGGCCTCTGGTTCAGATCGGTTCGCCAGATGATGAGGAAAAACCTCGATTCGCATCGTTGCGCAAAGGGCAGATGATTGAAACGATTACCTTTGAAGATGCCATGGAGTTATTTAAACTTCCAAAAAAAGTAGGCGTATTTGAAGATAAGGAAATGACAGTTGCCATCGGTCGATTTGGACCTTATATTCGTCATAACTCCGCTTTCTATTCCTTGCCAAAAGGAGTGGATCCATTGGACGTGACCGAAGAGGAATGCATTCAGATTATTCAGGAGAAACGTCAGAAAGATATTGAAAAAGTGATCCGGGTATTTGATGAAAATCCGGATGCACAGATCGAACAGGGCCGTTGGGGACCATTCATCCGTTTTGGAAAGCAGAATCTGAAAATTCCGAAAGGAACAGAAATCGAAAAAATCAGCTATGAAGATGTGCTAAAGTGGGCGGAAGCAGATGCACCGAAAGGTAAAGCTGTTAAAGCAAAAACTGCCGAAAAGAAAACAGTTGCTAAAAAAGCGACAGCGAAGAAGGCTCCAGCTAAGAAAACGACAAAGTCTAAATAAGGATGAAAGCAGATTTGCCAGAAAATATAGTAAAAGATATCATGATTGCCGTGGTTTTGGAGGGCGAGACCGTGGAGACTAAAAACTGGACAGTGTACATTATCAACGATAAGAATATCGCAATACAGAATGTGCTGATCAGTTCAAAAGGGTATGGTGAAAAGGATGGAAGACAGGTTACCACAACAACATTACGGCATTTCATCGGAAATATAGAACCCAAATCCTTTGATCGGGTCGAAGCGATCGATGAGCAGGTATTTGGCCTGACCAATGAATATTGGTTGAGTTTTTATATTGACAATACTATTTACGATAAAAAATATATCTTTTTACCCGAAAGCATCGTCGATGGTAACCTGACTAAGGTTCCCTTGGTAAATAAACCCGGCGTCATCATAGGAGGAAACGAATAATGAGCACAAGACACAATTTTATCATTGCCATAGATGGTTTTTCTTCTTGTGGAAAGAGTACGCTGGCAAAAGCTCTGGCTAAAAAATTAAAATTTGCCTTTATTGACAGCGGCGCGATGTACAGGGCGGTAACGCTTTATTTTATTCGTCATCATATTGCTTTGGATGATCAGGAAGCTATTGATCAGGCATTAAATGAGATCCATATTGACTTTATTCCAAATGCTGTCAAAACGGAGATTCACCTCAATGATGAAGATATTTCGGAAGAAATTCGTCAGATGTACATTTCTGATAAAGTCAGTGATGTAAGTGCAATTAAAGCGGTACGAACCGCAATGGTGGCACAACAGCAAAAATTGGGTAGCCGGAGAAATATTATTATGGATGGCCGGGATATTGGTACTACCGTTTTTCCTGATGCCGATCTGAAAATCTTTATGACTGCAGATCCGAAAGTTAGGGCAGCCAGAAGATATTTGGAATTGACGGAAAAAGGGGAGGATGTCACACTTGAAGAGGTGGTGGAAAATCTTGCCAATCGGGACCGAATTGATAGTACCCGTGCGGAGAGTCCTTTGCGGCAAGCCGAAGATGCCATCGTGCTGGATAACTCAAATTTGACTCCGGAACAGCAGTTGCATTTTGTCGAAGAAGAATATCTGAAAGTTAAAGTAGCCAGGATGCAAGCATAAATAAGAATATAACAAAAGATGCCGATTGAAAAATCGACATCTTTTGTATTTTAGCCCCAGCTATTTGATGCTATTGATTTGCTGTTGCTCTAGTAATTTATCGACATTGTTTTTCTCTCCAAACTCTGCAGTCAGTTCTTGAAAAGATTCCAGTAGCGCTTTGATAGCGTCTGAATTATCCGCTGTGCGTTGATAAATCTCAGGAATTGTCGTTTCGATATTCTTATCTCCAAGTTCGATGTTATCAACTTCGATTTTGCCTATTTTTTCTAAAACAGCTTGTTGACTGTTTCTGACGTCTTCTAACTCTCTTGCTATTTTTTCCATCAATTGGAATTTCTTCAATTTATCCATATGCAATATCTTTAGTTATACTGTAATAAGAACAATGTCGCTCGAAACTTTGTTTTGCTTTTTTAAAATTAGAAAAAAAGCGGCTTTAAAGCTTGTTAGGGGGCAAAAAAAAGCCAGTCCTCATTTGGACTGGCCGCAAGCAAGGTTACGCTTTGCTTTTTAATTTGTTCTTCCGGGATATACCTCTAACGCTTTCTCCAGACAGGTCAATGCGTTTTTAAGATCATTTTGATTCAGTACATAAGCTAAGCGAACTTCATTTGTTCCGGCACCTTCTGTACTATAAAAACCAGTTGCTGGAGCCATCATGACCGTTTCATTATTGTAAGAAAACTCTTCCAACATCCATTGGCAAAATTTATCCGCGTTATCTATGGGCAGCTTGGCAAGCACATAGAATGCACCGCCGGGATTAGGAGAGTAAACACCTTCAATTGCATTTAATCCATTGACTAGAGTGTCTCTTCTCGCTGTATATTCTTTGGATACTGCTTCAAAGTAGCTGTCAGGTGTATCTACAGCAGCTTCTCCCGCAATTTGACCTTCCATTGATGGACTTAAACGCGCCTGCGCAAATTTTAATGCAGTCTGATAAAGCGCTTTGTTTTTGGTAATGATACAACCAATACGAGCACCACATGCTGAATAGCGTTTAGAAACGGTGTCAAAGATGACAACATTATTTTCAAGACCCTCCAGGTGCATAGGGGATATAAACTCCTTGCCATCGTAACAGAATTCGCGGTAGGCCTCATCCGAAAATAGATAAAGATCGTATTTCAGGCAAAGTTCACGTAAGGCTTCCAGCTCTTCTCTCGAATAAAGGTAACCTGTCGGATTGTTGGGATTACAGATGCAGATTGCTTTTGTTTTTTCCGTAATTACTTTTTCAAATTCAGCAATGGAAGGCAGTGCAAATCCAGTTTCGATGTAGGACATGATCGGTTTGATCACAATATCAGATGAGCAGGCAAAACCATTGTAATTCGCATAGAATGGTTCCGGGATAATCACTTCTTCACCTTCATTCAGACATGCTTGCATGGTAATTGTGATCGCCTCAGAGCCACCATTGGTCACCAAGATGTCCGTAGGTTCAATGTTGTAATTTAACTTGTTATAGTATTCGGCTAATTTTTTACGGTAGGAGGCTGTACCTTCAGAAGGCGTATAAGCCCACACCTTGAAATCAATGTTTTTCAATGCATTAAGCATAATTTCAGGTGTTTGGATATCAGGTTGTCCGATATTTAAATGGTATATTTTTTTACCGTCTTTTTTTGCTTGATCAGCATAAGGCGTCAGTTTTCTGATTGGTGACGCAGGCATATTCAGCCCTTTTTCTGATATTACTGGCATTATAGTTTTTTTAAAATTAGTTGTGCAAAGCTAACCAAAATAAAACGAAAAAAGCCACATCCTGATGTGGCTT
>JAQZAZ010000254.1 GCA_029239355.1 Sphingobacterium sp. | reverse complement strand
TAAGATACAAAAAATCAAGATATGTATCCACTTTGAAATAGTGCTTTTTATAAGTATCAACAACACAATGATTTTAATAATATCCGGAACAAACCGTCCTCATAGTAAGACGTTAAAAATAGCAAAATGCTACCAACAGCTACTTAATCGTAAATCCATTGAGAACGAGATCTTTTCCTTATCAGATCTGCCTGCAAATATTTTAGAAACAGACCTTTACGGCAAAAGAAGTACAGCTTTTGAACCGATTCAGCAAAAGGTTAGTCAGGCCGATATGTTTATTTTCATAGCACCCGAATACAATGGAAGCATCCCTGGCGCGCTCAAGCTTTTTATTGACTGCTGCTCCTTTCCCATCAGTTTTTACCACAAAAAAGTTGCGTTGGTGGGATTATCTTCTGGAAGATATGGCAACCTACGCGGGATAGACCATCTCACCGGCATATGCCACTACCTCAGAATGCATGTGCTCCCTCTCAAGATCTTCCTTCCCAATGTACAGCAGGAACTAAACGAAAACGGGGAATTATTTAAAGAGGACACACTCCAGTTTATCCACGAACAGATTGAAGAAATCGCGCGGTTCTGATGCGCCTTCTGGGAACATCTTCAAATCACACCATCCCTTTATACGCACTGCCCTTTCCCGCTTTGCGGAGGTACCGGCAGGCTCAAGCATTGATGATAAAAATACAGTAACAACAAAATAACAAGAAGGCCCTCGATACCTATCGAAAGCCTTCTTATTCCAGTAACCTAAAGAAAGGAGACGTTAGTTTTTTTAGCCTTTGACTGACTATCGTCTCCTTTCTACAAACTAATACCCAAACAACTCTTTTAGGTCTAGTTTTTTTACTTCGCCTAATTTTGCAAGATCTTCTTGTTTAAGATTATTTTCCTTTGCTACAATACAATATACATACGGCTTTTGGCTCATCTCTTTCTTATGAAACGTGCTCAGGTCACCGTACGTCAACTTAGGAGCCTGCTCATACACCGTTTTACGAATATCCGTTGCATTCCCCAAACGCTGGGCGGCCAAGTAGCTACTTAAAACAGACGCATTTAGCACACGCTCACTAGCAATCGATTTCTGCAAGCTTACCTTAGCGATATCCAAGCCTTTCGCACTTTCAGGCAACAGGTCCAGTAATTCATTCATCCCCTTTATAGCTTCATTGAATTTATCAGCCTGTGTACCGACATAAGCACCTACCGTATAATGATTTTGCTTTTTATAAGGCTGCCCGTAGAATGCGTAAGTCGAGTAAGCCAACGCTTTTGATTCACGGATAGTCTGGAACACGATACTTCCCATACCTCCTCCAAAGTAGTTATTGAACAATGACACAGTGGGGGTTAGTGCTGCTGAATAAACACCTGATGTCCTATACCAGAATACCTCAGCTTGCTTCATATCAAAATCTGCAAACAACACCTGATTTTTACTGGTCGGCTGCTCAGTGAACACCAAAGCTTTCGCTCCTTCAACATAGTCACCTGAGCCTTGTTTTAACGGTTTTGCCTTTGCAACAAATTCACTGGCACTCAAAGGCCCAAAATAAAGCAAAGTATGTTTCATATTAGCTAGATCATGAAGCGCTTTTACCAAATCCTCTGCTTTCAATGCATCCAATTCTGCATCGGTGAACACGTTATTGAATGGATTTTGGGCTCCATATTTTGCATACGATTTCAGCCCCTCCATAATAACAGCCTTATTTTCCTTGGCATTAGCTCTTGATTTTTTAAGACGCGCGATATACATCTTGAAAGCTTCCTGGTCAGCAACACAATTGCGCAATAAGTCTTGGATTAAAGTTTGCGTGGCAATAAAATTCGAATTTAACCCCGAGATCGAAACCAATGTCTCTTCGTTTCCTGCCGATACCGAAAAATCAGATGCTAATTGATAAAAATCTTTACTGAATTGCTCACTGGACTTGTCTTTCGTACCTAAAAATTCCAGGTAACCAGTCGCCAGCGAAAGTAATTTATTATTCCATTTACCCACATCAAAACGATAAGACAGGGAAAATAATTCGTTATCATTATTCTTGACAGCAAGTACCGGCAATCCATTAGCGGTAGCTTTCTGAACATCTTTATTGTAGTCTACCCATACCGGTTGGATTTTGTCCTCGGGCATTGCCTCCACTGTTTTCAAGAAATCAGATTGATCGTCACGATTCACAGTGACAGGCGTAATTTCCGGTTTCACGACTTTAACTACATTATTATCCACACCCTTGCGTTTATACACCACGACATAATTATTCTCGTTTAGATATTTATGGGCAAAATCGACGATATCCTGTTTTGTAATTTTGTTCAATCCATCAGAATAACTCACTACCGACGCCCAGTCCTGGCCAGATGTGAATGCATCCATTAGTGCTTCAGCCCGGTCACCATAACTTTCATGCTGTTTGATCTCATCTTTTTTGGCATTGTTGACAATTGCACCGATCAAATCATCCGAAAACTCTCCTTTACGCAGTTTTTCCAATTCTTTTAACAACAGCTGCTGCACCTCTTCCAGACTCTGTCCTTGGCTAGGATTCCCCTGTAGGATCAATAACGAGTAATCTTTCAATACATACGGAAAGGCTCCTGCCCCCAATAATTTTTGGTTCTTCACCAAATCCAGATCAATCAGACCAGCGGAACCGTTGGTCAAAATCTGACTCATCAGATTTAATAGCTGCGCATCCTTGGTCGCTGCCCCGGGAAAACGAAAGCCCATAAACATAAATTCAGCATCGGGCCCTTTCACCTCCCGGACAATTGGACTTAAAATAGGCTTTTCCGGATCAAAAGTATATGCAGGTATTTCTTTGGGCTGCATATACGCAAAACTCCGCTCTACCTTCTTTACCACTTCTGTGGGATCAAAATCCCCGGACATGATCACACCCATATTGTTGGGCACATAATAAGTGTGAAAATATTCACGGATTGCTTTTAATGACGGGTTTTTCAAATGTTCCACTGTACCAATAGTAGTCTGCTTTCCGTAATTATTATTTGGAAAAGCCGCTTCAAACATAGCCTCAACAGCCTTGCGGCTATCTTTATCCAATCCGATATTTTTCTCTTCATATACAGCTTCTAGCTCTGTATGAAAAAGGCGGAGAATAGGGTTTCTAAAACGCTCGGCTTGGACAGCAAGATACTTATCCACTACATTGCTTGGGATCTGCTCTTGATATACCGTCTGTTCAAATGAAGTAAATGCGTTGGTACCTTCTGCCCCCATGGAAGCCATCAGCTTATCGTATTCATTTGCAATAGCATACTTTGCAGCTTCGCCAGACACACGATCGATCTCTTTATATATCGCTTTCCGCTGTGCTTCATCAGTTGTACTATTATACTTCTCATACAGTGCGTCGATCTGATCCAATAAAGGCTTTTCCTTGGCCCAATCTTTAGATCCAAATTTGTCCGTACCCTTGAAGAGCATATGTTCCAGATAATGGGCCAAACCTGTATGATCTTTTGGATCCGTTTTACTCCCTGCTTTGGTTGCGATGTAGGTTTGGATACGCGGTTCCTTTTTGGTTGGACTGAGGATAACGGTTAAGCCATTTTTAAGTTTATAAAACCTTGAATGGGTAGGATCATTGGTCACGTACTTGTAAGTATACCCGCCCTCTGTAGCTTCTTTCCAGTCAAACTTATCATTTTGGGCAAACAACGTAACTCCCGCTGTTGTTAAAGCAAACGTAACAGCGGTAATTTTAAATAGGTTTTTAATCATATTTCCTTTTTCTTTTCAATTCAAACTTAGATAAATTGCTGTGGATATGCAATATATTTAAATACATGTCAAAAACAATTTCTGCTACTGCGCTGTGGCATTTTGTTCACTGTGGCTGGAACACGGCAATTTATCAATTATATTTCCCAATAGTTTAATGAATATTGTTACAATGGTTAATCATTCTTATTTTTGCACAAGTTTAAAAAAACGCTAACGTTGTAATTCATGAGATCAAGCATACTTGTTTTTGTGGTCTTCGCGCTCTTTTCCGTTTGTGCAAAAGCGCAGGTCACCCCCAGAATCGAAAATCAAAACGATACATCAGATGGTCGTAAACCCGCAAAAACAAGATTAATATTTCAAGTTGAGCATGAGAGCGGGGGCGAACTCAAATTCAACGAACGAACCAAAGAAACACTAGCCGATTCTTATTATAGCGGCCTAAACTTTCGCGTTGGTTTTCAGACACAATTTCAAGATTCGCTAAAAAGTATCTATAACGAAATATACAATTATCCGATCTATGGCGTAGGCGTCTATAGCAGTACATTTGGCCAGGAACACTTGGGCAGACCCTTTGCGCTTTATGGATTTGTTGCGATCCCTATCAAACCGAAAATCAATAGTAAATGGAACTTTAACTACCGAATTGCGCTGGGCCTTTCGGGCAGGTTCAACCCTTATAATGAGGAGGAAAATCCCTTCAACCTTATTATAGGAAGCAAAAACAATGTATTTATTGATCTCGGCCTTCAGGCCAACTATAGATTGAGCCAGAAATTCCAGGTCGGTGCCGGTGTGGCTTTCCACCATTTCAGTAATGGTGCATTAGCCTTACCGAATACAGGAATCAATCTACTTCCCTTGAGTTTGTCTGTATCTTACACCCCAACAAGCAAACCATTTGACTTCAGAAAAAGTGCTATCCCAAAAATGGAAGAAACGGAGGAGCTCCACTTCAACTATGCCTTTGGATTTAAGCAGATCGACCGGGAGCATGACGGTCAATATTTTAAATCAACATTTGGTGCCTATTACAGCAAGCATTTAGGTTACAAATGGCGTCTTGGCGCCGGGCTGGATGCGTTCTATTCAGCAAGTGGTAACGATGAGAAAATTGCAGGTGACAAAGCAGGCAACTTTGCTTCATTATTTTCCTATGGCCCCGCTTTTTACATAGACCATGTCCTCAACTCCAGATTATATATTAATGGAAATGTGGGCGTATATCTGCACCGCAACAAGTTTAATGGGGAAAGCACTCCTGTATATTTAAGAGCAGGCTTACGCTACAAGGTATATAAAGAGTTCTTCGCTGGAGTTTCCATTAAAGCACATGGTGGTAAGGCAGACTTTATTGAATGGACTACTGGCTACGGCTTTAAATTAGGCAAGAAACGCACAAATCCAGCCTACCATTAAGTAAAACGTTTAAAAGACAGAGGAGAACTTGAATAAAAAAAGCGTTCATAAGAACGCTTTTTTTATTGTGGGGATTACTGGGTTCGAACCAGTGACCCCTACCTTGTCGAGGTAGTGCTCTAAACCAGCTGAGCTAAACCCCCTAAC